>JAAEKY010000204.1 GCA_024227235.1 Desulfobacteraceae bacterium
CTGGATTTGGAGTCCTCCGGCTTTCCCGTAGGGTTGAAAAGATGGCATAAAATCGACCCGATCCACAAGTGAACCGGTGGTCAATTCCTGATATATGGCCCAAACATGATATTTGCTCAACGCTCATAAGGCTTTTCAACCCTTTTGCCATCTTTTTTATGCAACTGTGGGGTAAACTTAATAGAAACAATTAAAGTTGTAAATGCCGTCTATGCCAAGATCATCCCGCATAGATACTCCCGGTGCGCTCCATCATATTATCGTCAGGGGGATTGGCCGCAGAAAGATCTTTGATTATGATGTGCATCCCAATAAACAAGACCCCAACAAATTTCACAGTTCATGTCACTGCTGAACCTATCGGTTTGGTTTTTATTTTTAGATTGTTGCTTCATGCTTTTTTAACTGAGTGAGGTGTGGGAAACGTTAAAACATTTGATTTATTAATAAATGCCTAATATTATGGACCTTAAGTTGGCTGTTTATTATACTATATGGAAGTGTTAAATAGGCGTCTATTCAATAACAATGCTGGGTGAGCAAATAATAAGAAATTCTGCATAGGTAGCCCAAAATCATGGAATACAGTCTTGAAGGACTGATTAATGAAAGATAATAGTGACCGAAGAATAGTTGAGAAGATTTTTCAATTTGCCGATTTAAAAAACAAACAAGTTCTCGAAATCGGATGCGGAAATGGGCGCATTACTTCATTATTGGTTGGTAAACCAGAAAAACTGGTTGCCATAGAGCCGGATGTAAAAAAAATCAGAGAGGCTCAAAAAAAGATATCAGGAGCAGACTTTCGAATTGGCTCGGGTGAGAACCTGGAATTTTCAGATGATTGTTTCGACTTGGTCATATTCACTCTCTCGCTTCATCACCAAAACAGCTACGTTGCTATCAGGGAGGCAACACGAGTACTGAAGGATGAAGGTGAAATTTTGGTTATAGAACCGATTATTGAGGGAGAGATTGAACGAGTATTTGCTTTAGTTCACAATGAAAATCAGCCAACACTGGAAGCACAGCAATCGATTAAAGAAAGCGGTTTAAACGTTGAGCGCTCCGAAATATTTTATGCAAAGTGGATGTTTGATAATAAATTAGACTTGTGCCAATCGATTTTCGAGTATTATGATATGCCCTTTGACACCAATACTGCGGAACAAATATTCAACCTATTAGGAGCAAAATCAGAAGACCAACCAATAGAGTTACTGGACACCATGGTCATACAATCTCTTAAAAAAGCCGGAAGTCCATCTCGCTTTGCTCGCGGTTGAAGCTGGGCGTCAGGCCTGCAAAAGCGTGTCATACCCGAACCATATCTAAACTTGGGTCTGATTACAGATACACGAACCGTATCCCAAGAAAGTCAGGCTGATCAATTCCTGCGCTAACATACCAAAGACATAATTCAATTTCATATGAAAATTGCAGATATGAACCGGATATAACACCCCCCGTTTTGGAAAATAATATTGCCGTTGATCAGACCCCTTAATTGTTAACTATGCCGGGTCCGAACATGTGATAGTTAAAAATAAGCCCCACCGGAAAACGGAAACCGATGGGCATAAAATCTATAAAACATAACCTTTGATATATTATACAACTTTCATCAAAGCTATTCTTTTTTTAATCGATCAGGCAAAGTGTCAAGATATTCTTTAAGTAAATTAAATGCTTTCATTGTGTCGGGATGATTTATCCCATGTTTATTTACTTCGACAAAATAACTTCGTGCCAA
>JAAEKY010000205.1 GCA_024227235.1 Desulfobacteraceae bacterium
TCTCTCAAAACACACAGCATTCTCTTTAATTTCAAGCCGTTATAACGGTTCCGGCACGTAATCGACAAAGCGGAGCTATGTTTCAAAAAATAAGCGGACTTTTTGACTCTTTAAGAGCTTTGCACAACTCGGCACAAAACCAATTTTTATCACAAATCAGACCCGGAATTTGAGAATCTAATCAATGACAGAAACTAGTTTCGAGCTTTTCTTAACGAGGTCTCAAATGGATTGCTATAGCAAAGGTTTTCCGTTGAAATTATTGAATAATTGCTCTATTTATACTATTATTTTTACATGATTAATCATAAATAGAGGAGAAAAAAAGAGCTTTATAAAAATTAATAAAAAAAAAGCTTGCAGTATATGATCAAAATAATAAAATCAGAGAGAGTACATCTACTAATAAAAAACAAGAGTGGTGTTGGATGAAAACTAAATGGATTATCAAAAACGGTATTTTTCTTATTGTTTCTCTTTTGTTACTTCTTGGTTGCAGTCAGGGTAATAAAGAACAACTCCCCTCTAATTTTGTATGGGATCGTGAGGTCTGTGAAGAGTGCAAAATGGCAGTTAGCGACCCTCATTATGCAGCTCAGGTGATAGACCCTAAAGGAAAACCCCACTACTTTGACGATATTGGTTGCTTAGTTTTCTGGTTGAAGAAACACCCCATGCAGGATAAAGAACGGTCTTGGGTTAATGATTTTAAAACAACTGAATGGATCGATGTTAAAAAAGCTAACTGGAAATACGGGGACCCACGAACTCCCATGGGCTATGGCTTTGCAGCCACACTTTCTGAGGTTGAAAATGCAGTAAATTTTGAAACAGTAACAGAATGGATGCTAAGCGGGAAAAATCTGGCAAATAAAAACAAGAAAAAACATCATGCCGGTAAAAAAATGGACAACCATAAGGTGGGCAACCATAAAATGAAAAAAGAATAAGTTGTGATGACAAGGTAGAATATGACAGAAAAACTAAATGAAACACAAATTTCACGAAGGAAATTTCTTAAGACCACAACTCTGACCTTGACTGGCGGAGCTGTTGCCTTTGGTGGGATAAGTGTTGTGGCATTTAAAAAGGATCAACTGCAATTGCGTCCACCCGGAGCTTTGGCTGAAGAGCTTTTTCTGGCCTCGTGTATCAAGTGTGGTCAGTGTTTACAGGTCTGTCCCCCACAGGTGGTTAAGCTGGCAGGGATCAGCCAAGGATTTGGTATTGGAACCCCCTATATTGTTCCCAGAGAAGGTGCCTGTATTTTATGCAGCGGCCTGCCCTGTGTTTTAGCATGTCCGACAGGCGCTTTAGATCATGCTCTTTCATTGGGTAAAGATGCAAGTATGGGGCTTGCTGTGCTTACGAATCCTGATACATGTCTTAGTATATTGGGTGTTAATGACCTGATTTATCAACTGAAAAATCTACAAAAAAATAAAAAAACTTCTTTGGATCAAATCCAATTAAAAGAAATTTTAACTTCTTTGATAAAAAGAATGTCTGAAAATGAAAAAAAAACATGGCAGAAAAAATTCGTTTTAAAAGATATATCAGAAAATACCTTGATGGAAGGTGTAAAAAAAATTAAAAAAATGGATCTGCAATGGATTATTAACTTTGTCTCATCTTCGGGGCAGGCCCGGACAGCATGTCAGGTCTGTCTTGACGAATGTCCAATTAAAGATGAAAAACCCATTGTTTTTTTACGTAAGACTGATGCTGAAACCGGCCGGGATTATATATATCCATCTGTCAGCAAAACCTGTGTCGGATGTGGAGTTTGTGAACAAAAATGTCCCACAACAATAGCATCCATAAAAATTACACCACGCCTGGAATGGTCAAAAAATATAACATAAGGATAGTCAAATACAAAAAATCGATATGGGAACAGATATTATCAATAAAGATCAAAAAAATTCAAAAGTAAGAACATTTCAAGGGCCTGGTCTTCGAAGCCGGAATTGTCCTGAAACAGGGCATAGCAAGCATAAATGGAGAAACATTCGATGGTCTGTTTTGTTATTGTTCAACTTCTTGTTTTTTGCTTCTTTTTTCTTTGATATTCAAATTCTGGAAGGCACCTTGAGTGGATCCCGCCTGCTTGGATTTCACCTTATTGATCCCATGGCGGCTTTTCAAGTTATTCTATCGAGCAAAATAGTAATGATAAACCTGGTCATAGGAGTTGTCACTATTGTTTTATTTTATCTTATGTTTGGCGGGCGTTCATTTTGTTCTTGGATCTGTCCTTATCATTGGCTGGCTGAACTGGGTGAAAAATTTCATAATATCTTAAAAAAGAAAAAGAGCTTTAAAAGATTATCAAACTATAAATTTGATCCAAATATCCGTTACTATTTTTATATCATTTTTCTCGTGCTTGCATGGGTCACCGGTTATACAATTTTTGAAACCATTAATCCTGTGGCTATTATTAGCCGATCAATTGTTTACGGGCCAACTTTAATGCTGCTCTGGGTTGTTGCACTGCTTGTATTTGAAATACTATTCAGCCGTAGAGCCTGGTGCCGTTATTATTGTCCTGTAGGAGTTTCGTATCAACTCATTGGTCTTTTATCGCCTTTACGGATAAAATGGGATAAAAAAAAATGTTCAAATTGTAAACGATGTTTAAGTGTCTGTTTGGTTCCTATTGTGTTAACTCCCTCAGTCAATCGTGGTAAAGCTGAATATGTTGACTCATCACTGTGCACACGCTGCGGAAATTGTGTGGATGTTTGTGATGATGAAGCACTAATCTATAAAATTAAATACTTAGATAAAATTATATGACATAATTAAATTTAAATTATCATTGACTTCGCTTTTTTTTTATGATTTTATTGAAATAGACACCACATTGTGGTATGTGGTTGAAAATAGAAACATAACTCATCAAGGGAGTTATCATGTACAAAACAATTCAGCTTTGTATGTTATCTTTGTTTGCTTTTCTGTTAGCCATTTCATCAACCATGGCAGAAGAAGGTGACCAGGACAGTAAAAAACTTTACATGACAAAATTCTGCATAACCTGTCATGGTGAAAAAGGGATCGCTGTTGCTCCCAATTACCCTAATCTTGCCAAACAGAATGAACTTTATTTGATTAAACAAGTGAAAGATATAATTCAAAAAAAGAGGAAAGGCAAGCTTACTGTACTGATGACTGAACATCCGGTAATAAATAGAGTTCAAGACAACGAAATAGCTGCCATTGCAGCATATATGAAAAACATTAAACAGTAGAATTAACTCCAGATTACTATTTACAATTAATGATTTAGGTAAGTTTCATCAAAATTTATTATGTTTTAGTAAAATATATAATTTCAGATAGAGGCTTTATGAAAAATCAGTTTATAAAAAAACATGTGTATTTTTTACTAATCATTCCGCTGGTAATTTTGTATTCAGTTATTAGTCTGGCGAACAAGCCTGATCCTTCTGCTGAAAATACTCCACCTGCCCAGGATACTACTGTTACTGAAAATACTGTACCTCCCGAATTCGTTCAGCCCGTTGAGTTCAGCCATAAAACCCATATTGAAAAAGGTGAAATACCTTGTGAATTCTGCCATATTTATGCCCGTCGCTCAGTAAATTCCGGAGCTCCCACCATGGCAAGCTGTTTTGGTTGCCATAGCGTAGTTAAAGGCTCTGACGAAAAGTTACAGGCTGCGATAAAAAAACTATTGGAATTCAAACCAACCGGTAAGTCAATTCCATGGAAGAAAATTCATGATGTGCCTGATTTTGTACACTTTTCACACAAGCGGCATGTTCAAGTCGGTTTTGACTGTACAGAATGTCACGGAGAAATTTCTACACATGATGCTCTATCTCCACTAACCATGATTACAGATCTAAGCATGGGGTGGTGTATGAAATGTCACACCGAAGGGCGACAGGCATTTCGTGGGGAAATTGTCGAATCAATACGAAAAACAAGGGGTGGAAAAATTGTGAAGCAAGCAGCGGCACAACAACCAGACGGAATTTTGCTCGGATCAAAAGATTGCTACACTTGTCATAAATAATGAGGAATGTATGAAAAGTAACATTAGCCGCAGAAATTTTCTAAAGATGTCTGCAGTGGGGGGAGCAACTTTAGCTGTTGCCGGCTGTGGTTCTGATCCCATTGAAACACTGTTCCCATTGCACACGCCACCATATGGTTATGTTTCCGGGGATTCCATCCATTTTGCTACAACCTGCCAGGAATGCACAGCTGCTTGCGGGTTAGTTATAAGAACCCGTGAAGGTAGAGCCATCAAAGCAGAAGGTAATCCTGATCATCCAATAAATGAGGGACGAATCTGTCTGCAAGGTCAATCCATTCTCCAGGCACTTTACAGTCCTGCCAGGGCAACTTATCCGTCACAAATAACCAACAAGAAAAGTCAGATTATTAGTTGGGATAAGGGAAAACAACTGCTTGCAGATAAACTTAAAGAGGTTAAGGATAAAAAAGGGGAAATTCTATATTTAGGTTCGCCTCGAACAGGAACTTTTCCGACATTGTTGAAACAGTGGATCAACGGCATGGGAGGCGGAACTGTACTTGAATTGGACATGAAACCTGTAAACAGTTTAAAACATGCCAATCGTATCATGTTTGGAAAACAGGAGGTCCCGCATTTTGCCCTTGATAAAGCCGAGGTTCTTATTAATTTTGGTGCTGATTTTTTAGAAACCTGGCTCAATCCGGTTCAGATGACCAAGAATTATACCAGAATGCATAAGTTTCAAGATGGGAAAAAAGGCAGGTATATTCATATTGCTCCGCATATCTCATTGACCGGGACCAATGCAGATGAATGGCTCTCTTGCCCTGTGGGGCATGAAACTTCCATTGCTCTGGCTATCAGCCGCATTCTGTTAAATAAAGATACGGCAGGGCATCTTACGATTAATGAAAAGCAGGAACTCAAGGAACTGCTCAGCGATTTTTCAGAAGAAAAAATTGCTCAGACAAGTGGGATTGATAAAGATGTTCTAATAAAGTTAGCCCATAATTTTGACAGGAATGGACGTAGCCTTGCCATTGCAGGAGGAAATTGTAATGCAGGAGAAGATACTACCCTGTTGCAAATAGCTGTGAATATTCTCAACTATGTGGCCGGCAATATAGACAAAACTGTTGTTTTTGGTGCTGATTACAATTTTGGCGGCGCCAACATAGCAGATCTGGAAACAGCTGTTAAAGGGATGCAAGAGGGGCGTTATCAATTAGTCATTATCGAAAATGTTAATCCAGTATTTACACTTCCCGAAAATTCAGGTTTCAAGAAAGCTTTAAAAGCAGTACCTTTTGTAGTCTCTTTTTCAACAGAAAATGATGAAACATCTGAGCTTGCCAATTTACATCTACCCACATCTCATTTTCTTGAGAGCTGGGGAGATGGCAAACCAAGGGATGGTGTTTACGCTTTACAGCAACCTGTTATGGCAAAAGTTCCTGCATTTGATACCATGGAGCTTGGCAATTTGATACTTGAGTTAGCAACACTGGCAGGTCTTGACGGTTTTAAATCCAAAGACTTTCACACTTATCTTAAAACCGCCTGGAAAAAATTACATCAAAACCTTGGTATATCTTCACCCTTTGATAAATTCTGGAAACAATCCCGGCAAAAAGGAGGATATTTTCAAAAATTTACACACTCAATTGCAACTCTTAAGGATGAAGTCTATAAACTTAAATTTTTACAACCTCCAGCAAAGGCAGCAGGATTAAGTCTACTGGCAGTTAACTCGAATCTGCATAATGCCAATGCCAAAGGGGCCAACAGAACCTGGCTCATGGAAATCCCCCATCCTGTTACGCAGGTGGTCTGGGATTCATGGGTTGAACTTCACCCTGATACGGCTGTCCGTCTCGGAATACGTCATGGTGACCTTGTTGAAATCACCAGCACTAATGGAAAAGTAAATGCAGCAGCCTGGATTTTTTATGGTATTGATAAAAATACTGTGGCAATGCCAGCAGGAATGGGTAGAAAAGTAGCATTCCCAAATTACAAATCAAGCCATGGCCGAAGCAAACTATTACCTGTTGTGGAAATGGATTTAAAAATTGAAGAGAAAACTGTTGGTATAAATGTTATGGATCTCCTTTCCTGGCGAAAAGACACTCTTTCCGGAGACTTTGTTTTTGCCGGAGAAAATGTGGAAATAAAACCTACAGGAGAAAAAGCCTATCTTGTTACCATGGATGGGCAGAATCGTAAAGATATTGCAGTTCCTGACATTGAAGATCAAGCCGGGTTTGGTGACCGCAGTCAGAAAAACAGAGGATTTGTTCAAACAATGGCCCTTGGGCACTATGAGAAAGGGCATGAAGAAGACTTAAAAAAACATCATTTAAGAAAACGGTATTACACTTTAAATCGTAAAGATAAGACAAGCTTTTATGACCCCATAGACGTCAATGTCAGCAAAGCTGTGAAAAGAGCCGGTAAAGAAACACCAGTTTATAATGACCCCTATAAATGGGAGATGTTCATTGACCTGGATCGTTGTATTGGCTGTTCAGCTTGCGTGGCAGCCTGCTATGCTGAAAATAATATCCCTGTGGTTGGAAAGGACCGTGCTAATGTTGGCAGAGAGATGAGCTGGATCAGAATTGAAAGATATTTTGAAACAAACAAACAAACTGGACAACTCGAAACCTATTATACACCCCAGATGTGCCAGCAGTGCGATAATGCCGGTTGTGAGCCTGTATGCCCGGTGTACGCCACCTACCAGAATCCAGATGGTTTAAATGCCATGGTTTATAATCGTTGTGTCGGCACCAGATATTGTTCCAATAATTGTGTTTACAAACAAAGACGATTTAACTGGCGGAGTTACAAATTTCCTGAACCTTTGCAGATGCAGTTAAATCCGGCTGTTTCAGTTCGTTCCAAAGGAGTGATGGAAAAATGTACCTTTTGTCATCACAGAATCAAGGAGATAAAAGACCAGGCTAAAGATAAGGGTCGCAACGTAATCGATGGTGAGATTCAGACAGCCTGCCAGCAGGCATGCCCTGCAGATGCAATTGTTTTTGGAAATATTCTGGATAAAAACAGTAAAACAAGCCAGATAAAGAAAAAAACTAAACGTAATTATAAACAACTGCCTGGGTTGAATTTTCAACCGGCCATCACTTATTTGAAAAAAGTTAATCATAACAATAGAAAAGCCTAAGGAGGTTCATTGAGTCAGCTTACATATGGAAATATCAATGATAAAGTTGTAAAATCCATGGAACCGCCGGGAAGGTCCTGGATGGTCAGTATGCTTATGATTCTCGGTGCTTTGAGCATGGGGATGTTTGCATGGGCTGTTCAAATCGAACATGGTCTTGAATGGAGCGGTATAAATCACCCCATTGCCTGGGGCGTATATATTACTAATTTTGTTTTCTGGATTGGAATTGGTCATGCAGGGACTTTGATTTCAGCAGTGCTTTATCTTGTTAGAGCACCTTTTAGAAATTCAATTTACAGGGCGTCTGAAGCAATGACGGTTTTTGCCGTAATGACAGCCGGTCTGTTCCCCCTCATTCATCTTGGTCGTGCCTGGTATGCTTACTGGCTTTTACCATACCCCAACCAGAGAGAGTTATGGATTAATTTTAAATCTCCTCTGCTATGGGATGTTTTTGCTATCTCAACCTATATGTCTGTTTCCATAGCATTTTTTATCCTGGGACTTATTCCGGATCTTGCGACTGTACGTGATGAATCCAAAGGATTGAAACGACTCTTTTACAGTATTCCAGCGCTTTGTTTTAGAGGGACAAACCATCAATGGCTGCATTATATGCGGGGATATCTAATTTTTGCTGCTATTGCCACACCTCTGGTTTTCAGCGTTCATTCAATTGTATCCTGGGATTTTGCAATGTCCAGTCTTCCTGGCTGGCATTCAACCATATTTGCACCCTATTTTGTTGCAGGGGCTATTTTTTCAGGATGTGGTATGGTTTTGACAATAATGATTCCTTTACGAGTTGCTTTTCCAGGTTTTAAAGAGATAATAAAACTTAAAGACTTGGAAGGTATGGCTAAGTTAATTATATTTACAAGTTTAATTGTTACCTATGCTTATGCGGTTGAATTTTTTATTGCATATTACAGTGGGGCCCAATTTGAGAGAGCACTTTTCTGGTTTCGCCCCTTTGGAGAGATGCAGGGTTTTTTCTGGGTTATGGTTACGTGTAATTGTATCGTACCGATTTTCCTTTTTTCCAAAAAGGTTCGAACCAGTATCCCTGCCCTGTTTGTGATCTCTTTGCTTGTGAATGTCGGGATGTGGCTGGAACGCTTCGTTATTGTCGGTACTTCCCTGGCCCACGAGTTTGTTCCATTTGCCTGGGGGACGTACCAGTTTGAATGGGTGGAAATCTGGATCACTATTGGAAGTTTTGGCTTTTTCTTTATGTGGTTTTTTATCTTTGTAAAAATTATGCCATCCATAGCCATAGCAGAAATGAAGGAAACACTTACCCCTCCATTCAGGAGGAAAAATGATGAGTAAATTTTCAGGGGTCTGGGCAACTTTTGAGTATCTTGATGATACCTGTGCCGCAATTAAAGAATTGAAAAGTGAAAATTTTGATCAAATCACAACTCATACACCATGCCCAAGGCATGAAATTGATCATGCACTTGGCAGTCCGCAAAGTCGTGTTCCCTTTGTAACGGTTATTGGAAGTTTTATTGGATTTGCGTTGGCTTTACTAATTACAACAAAGATGGCGCTTGACTGGATACTGCCGGTCTCTGCCAAACCCATTTTATCGGTGCCGATTGTTGTGCCAATCGCATTTGAGCTCACAGTGCTGCTGTCGATCTATTTTACAATGGGTGGCATGTTGTTGTTGATCCTAAAAGATACCTTTAAGCACCAGGTACCAAAAAGCAGTCAATACAAAGAATATGACAGATTTATGCGAGACCGTTTTGGAATCGTGGTTGAATGCCAGGAAGGTGATTTTCAAAAAATAGAAAATATTTTTAAAAAACACCAGGCAGAGGAGGTGAATCTTGAAAAATAAACCCTTGCTTTTTGCCAGTGTCTTTATCCTGCTCTTTGGTACAGTTGTCGGGCTCCAGGCAAAATCGACATTGTTTAACCTGATTTTCGATATGTTTAACCAGGTCAGTCTCAAGCCCCAGGAAGCAGGAAGCATGACTAAATTTGCCATTGGTGCTGTTTCCATTGATGGCCGGGAAATAGAAGATCCAAATGATCGCTTTACACGAATAGTCAAAGATATCATCTCTGAGACTGCAACCATTAACCCTGTCAAGCCAACCAAAAAATCCCTTGCAGACGGGCAATTTAAATTTGCTACATATTGTGCTGTCTGTCATGGAACAACCCGGGCAATAAATGAGGCTGGTTTTGCCAAGACCAAAATCAATGATGTGGGAATGATTGCACCGGCTGTTATCACACTGACACCGTTTTTCAATGACGGTTATATCTATCAGAAAGCAAAATATGGTGGTTCGATTATGCCTGCGCTTGGATATGTTGTAAATGAACAGGAAAGATGGAACATAGTCAATTACATTCGAAAACTGGAGAAACAGGAATGAGCAGAAACAATGAAATGAAAACCCTGCTGGAAAATACCAGTTTTTGTATCGATAACCGGTTGCGGAAACTACTATTAGCTTTCATTGCCATCGGTATAATCGGCTTTGTGATTGGACTTTTCGGCAAGAATCCTTATCTGGCCTGGCAGGCATTGCTTGTTAATACACTGTTTTTTTTCGGGATCGCCATGGGTGGCTTGGCTTTTTCAGCCATTTTCACCATTACAAATGCAAAATGGGGAAGACCTATTAAACGGTTTGCTGAAAGCCTGGTTGCTTTTATGCCCATTGGCCTGATCTTGTTTTGTCTGTTGTTTTTTGGTGCAGATCATTTTTTTGAATGGATGGATCATGATAAAGTGATTCATACAAAAGAGGGATGGTTGAACTTTCCATTTTTTTTAATCAGAAATGTGGTTTTACTGGGGCTGTTTGTAATCGGTGTGGGATATTATCTGAAAAAGACTCTCAGGCCTGATATAGGCTTGGGTATGGAACTGTCTGATTTTGGTAACTTTTTTTCTGAAAAGTTTGTTAATAATTATGGTCAGCAAGATATCGAAGAGGAAAACTCGGCAAAAAAAACACGGGTATTTGCTGTATTGCTTGCACTGCTTTTTTTCATACTAAGTACTCTTCTGGCATTTGACTGGATGATGTCCATTGACCAGGAGTGGTTCAGTACGATGTTTGGCGTGCAATATGCCATAGCAAATCTAACAGGTGCAGCAGCTGCCCTGTTAATTATTTCCGGAGTGGCAAGGAAAAATTTTCAATTGGATGAATATATCACTTTTGATCGTTATCACGACCTGTCTAAACTGACTTTTGCTTTTTGTGCTTTTTGGACATATTTGATCTTTTCACAGGTTCTGGTCATCTGGTATGGAAATCTTCCAGAAGAGACCCCTTATTTGATTTTAAGAATGCAGTCACTGGAGTGGGGATGGATGTTCTGGCTTATTTTTGTACTGTTATTTATTATTCCTTTTTTCGGACTGATCAGTCGAACTGCATGTCGATCTATCTGGTTCTCCAGGTTGATAGCAATTGATGTCCTTATTGGGCTGTGGCTGGAAAAATATTTTTTAATTATCCCTTCCATTCAGGAAAATAATGTCAGTGCAGGGTTAACAGATGCTGCTAACGGCTTGCCCGGGTTTTTACCGAACCTGTATGATGTTTCAATTACATTGGGTGTATTTGGCGCATTTTTATTAAGTTTTTTATGGTTTTTGCAACATGTACCGGGAGTCCCGATTTCAGACTCTCTTTTTTGCAAAAAACCAATTGAACAATAGTCCCTGAGTGGGACATTAATATTGGAGGTTTAAATTTGGAAGTTTTAAATGCTGTTTTCCCAATAATTGCCTGGAAGGTCTGTTTTTTACTTTTGTCGATTCCAGGATTGTTTGGAGCGGTTTTTACATTTTCTTTGATGGGACATTTGACTCAGTTTGTTTTCAAAGAAACGATGGTCAAACGTTGAATCAAAATTGATTTTGGTTTTAACAATTGTACCAAAAAATAATGTAATAAGTGTCAAAATTTAATATTAATAAATATGTATAAAGGAGGACCTGAATGTTTGGAAAAATTAGAAATTCGTTTCAGCTTGTTTTTATCATTATGATTGCTTCAGGGTTGTTCGCAAGTGTCAATGCGCAATCCTTAGAAGAGATCATGAAGACAAGGGGCCTTTCTCAGACGGATATGCTGGCAGCAGCCAAAACGTATACACCGAGTGGGAAATTGGATGAGTATGTTGTTTTTTCTTCAGGTGGGCAGTCCGGGCAAGTGATTGTTTATGGTGTGCCTTCCATGAGAATTCTAAAATACATATCTGTTTTCACTCCCGAACCATGGCAGGGATATGGTTACGGTGATGATGAGAGCATGGACATTATCTATAAACAGGGCAGCATCAGGGGCAAGGAGATAACCTGGGGAGATACGCATCATCCTGCACTGTCTGAAACCGCTGCTGAATACGATGGTCAATACTGTTTTATCAATGATAAGGCTAACCCGCGAGTAGCTGTTATCGATCTTAAGACCTTCAGCACAACACAGATTGTTGCCAATCCAATTATGAAAAATGAACATGGTGCAGCATTTGTGACGCCTAATACAGAATATATTATTGAGGCATCCCAGATTCCTGCTCCTTTTACCAATGATTATGTACCATTAACTGAATTTAATGAAAAATATCGTGGTGCCATGACCATGTGGAAATTCAGCAGGAAAAAAGGAAAAATACTTGAAGAGAACTCTTTTTCTGTGGAATTGCCTCCATATTGTCAGGATTTGTCAGACTCCGGTAAAAATATGAGTGAAGGCTGGGTCTTCACAAACTCTTTTAATTCAGAACGCTATATTGGTGGATTTGGACCAGGTAACACAAAATTTAGGGACAGGCTGCCCCATGAAGCCGGTATGTCATCCAAAGACACTGATTACCTGCACATGATTCATCTGGATACAGCTATCAAACTTTTTGAACAGGGAAAATACAAAAAAATTAATGGTCATCCAGTGATCTCCATGGAGACCATGATTGCTAATAATGCATTATTTTTAATCCCTGAGCCCAAGAGTCCCCATGGTGTTATGATTAATCCCTCCGGTCAGTATCTGACGGTTTCAGGAAAACTGGATACCCATGTATCTGTGTATGATTTCAAAAAAATGATGAAACTTATAAATGCTAAGGAATATGAAGGTCGTGATCCATACAATGTACCTATCTTAAGTATGACAAAATCACTTCATGGACAGGTGGAACTTGGCTTAGGTCCTTTGCATACACAGTATGATTCTGAAAAAGGGATTGCTTATACTTCATTGTATGTAGATTCAGCAATTGCCCGATGGGATTACCTGAAATTAAAATTAATTGAAAAGATACCCATACATTATAATGTAGGGCATTTGGTTGCAGCAGAAGGCGACACTGCAACTCCAGATGGTAAATATTTAATTGCACTTAATAAACTTGCCATTGACAGATTCACCCAGGTAGGTCCACTGCATCCTCAAAATCATCAGTTGATTGACATTTCAGCAGGGCATCCAATGCAGTTACTTTATGATATGCCGCTTCCTCTGGGCGAACCTCATTATGCTGTCATGATAAAGGCAGACAAATTAAAACCCCTCATACGCTATAAACAAAAATGGTTTAAAAATCGTGTGAAACCGGGAAGAGAAAGAATAGTAAGGGAAGGCAATAAGGTTACGGTTCATTCAACTTTGATCAGGAGCCATTACAGTCCTGAAATTATAGAAGTGAATAAAGGTGATGAGGTTGTCTGGCATTTGACTAACCTTGAAAGAGCCCAGGATGAGACCCATGGTTTTTCCATTTACCTTTACAATATTAATGGCAGCCTGGAACCTGGAGAGACCAGTACTTTCCGATTCACAGCTGATCAAGAAGGTGTTTTCCCATTCTATTGTACAGAATTTTGTTCAGCCCTGCATCTGGAAATGATGGGATATTTGCTTGTTAAACCATAGATTTCATTAGGTTTTAAATTTGTATAGCGTGAACTTTTCACGCTATACAGTTTCAGCTAAAAATGAAAACTAAAAAAAATAAGGAAATCACATATGAAAATCAAAATTTTGAAGATGATCTGTCTTCCCTTTATATTGATGGCCTTCTTGTGCCTTGCCGGCAATCTTTCTGCTGCGCAGGATTATGAGAAAGATTATCATCAAAAAGTCAAACAAAATGATGGAACCATTGGCATTATTGCCGGTGTTATAAACTATGTCTGTCCAAAACTTGTTCCAGGTTCCACTAAAATCTGTAATTCAGAAGATCCAGTAGGATCTGCTGTTGGTGTGCAAAAATATATGGAGCAAAACTGGGATAAAGAAGAGGATGATATTGAAGATGCCAAAATGCCGGAGCTTTTGAACAAAAAAGCCGCTCTTCAATTCTGGGATGCAGTTGAGCAGTTTAAGATGCATTTTCCATATCGGGAAAAGGCCAAACAAGCTGCTGAAAAAGGTGATTGGGAAAATGCTCTTTTAAATGAGGAAATGGCCTGGCAATATCTGGTCAAATGTGCCAGTCGCGGAATTTTTTCCAAGAAACTTGTAGATGGCGAATAATATAGTTAAAGGTTCAGGAAAAATAAAACCCTGAACCTTTAAATAAATTTTATTTTATTGTAAAATATAAGAAAAAACCTTTTAAGGTGCTAAACAAGGGAGAATCTATGAAAACATTTCTTCTTTCAATGATTACTATTTTGATTTTTGCAGGTTTTTTGCAAAGTTCCATGGTTTTTGCGGAAGATGGAGCAACGTTGTATGTAAAGCTGACCTGTAATACCTGCCATGGTAATCAGGGAAAAGGAATGATCCGCACTGAAGACAAGGCAAAGTATTCACTCAAAAGAAAAGCATTGTATAAAAAACTGGTAAAAATGGGTATGCCTGCCCCCATAGTAAAAAAGCTAAGACCCTTGTATAGAAAAAAATTCAGAGATGAAAGTAAATATATCAATGCTATTAAAGAGCTTATTGGAGAGAATAATACAAAGAAATATAAAAAACTGATCATCGAAATTTCTGGAAGGGTATATTATAAAAAAGGGGAACTTATTCCCGGATTTGAAAATTATCCCAGGCATGCCGGGAATAAAAAAATATATCTTTTTGCCCAGATGAAAGACATCCTGGAGAGTAGAAGAACAAATGGAAACTCAGAGGCAATGAGAGGTATTAAACCTTTCCTTGACAGTAACAAGGTTACAGACGATGACTTTAGAAGCATCGCTGAATACCTTTCCAATGTAAAAGATTGATGGTTGGAGATTAATTAATAAATGAATTTTTTAATAAGGAGATGCGTGCTTTGAAAAAAAATATTCTGGTTCGGTTAAATCCAGTCTTACTCATTGTAACCCTGATGGTTTTATTAGCAATTCCATTAATTCTCTCTGCTGATGAGCAAAAGAGTCCAGAGCAGCTGAGAAAAGAAGCTGCTGAGAAAGCTGCCGCACTGGCAAAGCCGCCCCCGGGAGGTGTATGGAAGGCCACGGCCGCTGAAGCTTTGGAGGCTTTAAAGGTACCAGGCGATGCAGAAGAAGGTGAAGAAATTTATACTGTTTGTGCTGCCTGTCATTTTCCTACTGGTTGGGGTGATCCTCTGGGTGTTTTCCCACAGCTGGCCGGTCAGCATACCACGGTCTTGATTAAGCAGATTTCTGATATCCGCGCTAAAAATCGTGACAATCCAACCATGTACCCTTTTGCCATGCAGATAGAAGGTGCCCAGGATATTGCTGATGTCTGCGCCTATATTCAAACCAGAAAAATGAATCCAAACCCGCGTGTTGGACCGGGTGGGCCTTCCTGGATTTTATCCAATCTGCGTAAAGAAGTTTGGCCCATATCTCTGGATAACATTGAACAAAACGTTGGGAAAGAAAATTTTAAAAAACTCAAATCTCTTGAGGAAAAAGAATTTAAAAGCAAAGAAAAATTTCTTGAAGCAGTGAAGAACACCATTGGTACCGGGGAACTGGAAAAACATAAAGCTATAATCCTAAAAAATGCTGACTGGGTCACTGATCTTGATCTGGGTAAAAAACTTTATGAAAAAAATTGTGTCCAATGTCATCAAGATCACGGACAGGGAAACTGGAAAGTTACTGGACCGGTCATTGATGGTAAGGTAATTGAAACAATCACTAAACCAGGTGAAAAACCAGAACCTGCATATTATCCTGTTATAGCAGGACAGACATACCTTTATTTGATCCGACAGTTTTCCTGGATTCAGATAGGGAAAAGGCGGAATGCAAATCCTGATATGGTTAAACAGATTAAGGAGTTCAGTTTCCTCGATATGAAGAGTGTTACGGATTATGCAGGCCGATTCAAAATGCAGGAGGAGGATTGGCAGGATGTAAGCTTTTCAGATGAAGAAAGCTGGGGAGATGAAGATGAAGAAGAGGATGATGATATACCTGCTCATATGAGAGAATAAAATATTGGGTTAGAATAGATTATAAACTGAAACTATTAAAGAGAGCAAAGAATGAATGACAGCGTGAAAAAAAGATTGCTTATCAGCAATATTCTGGCTTTTATTGCAATAATACTACTTTTGGGCACATACACATTAAAACCGGTGTTTCAATACCGTGATCCAACCGCTATAGATGAAGAGGATGCAATCGAAGAAAATGAATCATTTCAGCCTTTCTCATTTTTGATTCCTGATGATGTGGAATCCTATGAAAACTCCAATAAACATTTGAAAGAACTGATGGGAAGGGTTTACGAATATCACCCAACAGGGTTTTATGCATATCTGATCGGGTATAAAACAATGCCGGTCTGGCGGGTTTCTCTTGAAGCTCCTCAATATCCAAAAGCCTCTTTTCCCCATGGTATTCCAGTCTATTTCAATTTAACGGACTGGAGCGGAAAAGTGAATGAGATGAATACGATCAACCATTACATTGGTATGAACCCGATGGAAACAGGGGCCATACAAGTCCGCAGAATGATCCCTTTTATTTATCTGCTTTTCTTTAGTATGCTGTTTGTTTATCTGTTTTATAAAGGGCCCGGGTGGTTGTGGCTGGGACTTATACCATCAACACTGCCCTGGTTTTATCTGGCTCTGTACAGCAAATGGCTGTACTGGTTCGGACATAATCTACATCCCTGGGGAGCCTTTACAATCAAACCCTTTATGCCCACGGTTTTTGGTGACGGGAAAGTTGCCCAGTTTACAACCCATTCCTATCCCACCATTGGGTTTTATTTTTTACTAATGATTTTTGTTTTACTTGTACTGTCTGTTTTGATTCGGCGAAGAGCACTAAAAGACACAAGTTAAATAGATTAAGGCAATATTATTGAAAACATTTTTTCTCACTTTAATTATCTGCTTTACGGCCTGTATTGCTTTTGCTGAGCCTGATTTATCACTCCAGGAAAAAATTGAGCAGACATTAGAAGGTGAAACAGTACTGCTCGAACCAGGTGTTTATGCCGGACCTGTAACCATAGAAAAACGTGTCATTTTAGATGGTAAGGGTCAGGTTACAATTGATGGTCTTGGAAAAAAATCAGTCCTTATCCTCAAGGCAGATGGCATTATAATTAAAAATCTGACTATCACCAATTCCGGAGATAGTCATGATCGGGTGGATGCAGGTATCCTGGTCCGTTCTTCAAAAAATCAAATACTTAATAACAAGATAGAAAACTCTTTATTTGGTATTGATTTTCAAGAAAGCCACAAGAATATTATCACTGGAAATGAAATCTCTTCAAAAAAAAATGTAAAGCTTGGGCTTAGAGGCGATGGTATCCGGGTATGGGCAAGTCACGGCAATGTTTTTCGAAAGAACCTGATCCATGACTCAAGGGACATGGTTATCTGGTATTCCAATGACAATATTATAGAGGAAAATAAAGGCTGGAATAATAGATACTCTCTTCATTTTATGTATGCAGGAGGTAATGAAGTAAGACGGAACAGCTATCATCACAATTCTGTGGGAATCTTTTTAATGTATAGTCGGGACATTATTCTTGAACACAATGTGGTAAGATATTCTCTTGGTGGTACAGGTGTCGGGATTGGTATAAAAGAGTCTGACAATATGAGCATTCAAAACAATGAGATTGTATATTGTTCAACAGGGATTTATTTTGATATTTCCCCATATCAGCCAGACAAGTATAATTTTATTAAGGCCAATACAGTTGCCTACAATATAACTGGAATTAATTTTAACTCCACTGTTTCCAGAAACATTTTTAAAGGTAATGCATTTATTGATAATCTAAATACCTTGAGTGTTAACGGCAACGGTGTGGCCACCGGAAATCACTGGGAAGGCAACTATTACAGCGATTATGAGGGATTTGACCGGGATCGCGATGGATATGGTGACTTTACCTATAATCATGATATCTACCTTGATACGCTCTGGATGGATAATGACTGGATGCTTCTTTTTCATGGTTCCCCGGTTATCAGTGTAATCAATCTGTTGGCACAACTTGCCCCTATATCTGAACCCAGACGTTTGATGACAGACTTAAAACCGGTCTTCTCTCCAAAATCTCCTGTCTTGTTTTCCAAAGCAAATTTAAAGTATGATCCGCCAGCAATCGAAATTGAAGATGATGATGATGAGGATATGCCTGCAAGGTTTGCTTCAGATGATGATGATGAGGAGGATGAGGATATGCCTGCAAGGTTTGCTTCAGACGATGATGACGAAGAGGATGACAACAGACAAAATAAAAATGATAATTATAACAGATACTATTTCAAACAATGATAAAAATTAAAGATCTGACTAAAAAATTTGGTAAAACCCGGGTTCTTGATGATATCAATTTAACAATCAAGCCTAAAGACCGTATTGCTTTGATCGGGCCTAACGGTGCTGGGAAAACAACCTTAATCCGTATTATCCTTGGACAATATCTTTTTAATGGAGAGCTTTTAGTTTTTGATAAAGACCCCCGTGGCAACAGGGTAGAAATTCTGGATAGAATTGGGTATGTACCTCAACTGCCACCTCCCATTCAAATGAGTATTGGAGAGCTTGTGAAGTTTTCAGCCGGTATTTCTAAGAGATCTAGTGTGGATGCCATTTACCAGAAAGCCAATGAACTTGGATTAGACATTGAGAAAAATATTAAAAAACCGTTCTTGAAGCTCAGCGGCGGAATGAAACAAAAACTTTTGATCGCCTTAGCTTTAGCCCGGCAGCCGGATATACTGATAATGGATGAACCTGCTGCTAATTTAGACCCTCAGGGAAGGGAGGCTTTTTTCCTGCAACTGCTTAAGTCCATGGAAAAAACCACCATGCTGCTCAGCAGCCACAGGGTTGATGAGATTATTAATCTGATCAACAGGATCATTGAAATTGATTATGGTAAAGTAGTGCATGATGAACAGATTGCCCAGTCCGGTTTTGCAGATAAAATGCTTGAATGCAGGGTCATTTTGACCAATAAGCATGAAGCAGCAATCAGGATGCTGAATGATTGGGGATTTAATAATCTGAACGGTGAACAGGATTATGAGGGCCGTTTTATAGGTGCTGAACGATTACGGTTTTTAACTTCCATATCACATTTTGCCAATCACATAAAAAAATTAGATATCAGTGAACAGTTAAACATTTAGGAAAGCTTTTTAAAAATGAATACTTTTTTTCAAGTGACAATGAAAGATTTCAGAGAATCAATTCGAGCCAAATGGTTTCTCATGTACTGCCTGATTTTTGGCGGCGCCATTATTTTACTGTTTGTACTGGGCATTACCGAATCAAGTGTTTTCGGTTTCACAGGGCTTAGCAGATTGCTGATCACCTATATTCAGCTCTGCGTTGCCATCCTGCCGATCCTGATTTTAGTCTCAACGGTTCGAAGTGTAGTAGGGGACCGGGAATCCAACATTCTTGAATATTTCCTTTCAATGCCAATCTCCCTAGGAGCCTATTTCTGGGGTAAAATCCTTTCCAGGTTCTTTCTTGTATTTATTCCGCTAAGTTCTGCACTATTGGGTTCAATTATCTGGGGAATGGTAAAGAACCTTGCAATCCCATGGCAGGTGGCAGGATATTATGCCATCCTCCTTGGTACTCTTTCCTGGTGTTTTTTAGGACTTGGGATGCTTATTTCAACCCTTGTGAAAAAACAGGAATGGGGCCTAGGGCTTTCCATTTTAATCTGGCTGATCCTGTTATTATTTATAGATGTCATACTTATCGGAGTCATGCTTCAGCAACAACTCAAAGAAAGTGTGATTGTTGCAACAGCAATGCTGAACCCAATCATGGTTTTCCGTGCCGGAGCTGTACTGCTGTTTGATCCGGAACTGACTTCAATGGGCCCTGCTTCCTATGTCATACTTGATTATTTTGGATATCATGGTTTTCTTGCCTTTGCAATTTTATACCCATTATTCCTTGGGTGGCTTTTTTCATGGTTGGGATTTTACCGTTTTAAAAAGGGAGACCTTGTGTAATTGATCTTTCTTTAGCCCAGTAGACACACTTTCATTCGTATGTATAATAATAAAAAAACATAAAAAAAATATAGCATGACTTTGTATTCACAAAAAGCAAGAAAGATCAATCAAAATTTTAAATAATATGTATCAATGAATTACAAGTAATCATTTTAATTTATTAAATATGAGGGGGATCTAATGAGTGCAAGTTTATTAAGTATTAATGGCAATCTGTGTTCTTTGTATGACCATACAGCATTAGATAAAGAGCGAGCGCACGGGTATAAGA
>JAAEKY010000206.1 GCA_024227235.1 Desulfobacteraceae bacterium
AATAATTTCATTATGTTTGTATGCCCCCCTTATCTGGTCTTTACCTATACAGAGCATGAGGTGAATTTTATCACAAAAGGGCAAAAGAAGAGAAACAAGGTCTTTATATTCATATGTCATTGCTACATTATGGGGAACATATAGAATTGTTTTATCAAAATCAATCTTTTGTTCTTTTTGATATTGATATGCTGTTCCTAATCCGTTTCTAAAGAAAGGAGGGCAGCCTGGAGAGAAAAATCGTCCTTCATACCTTGGAGCAAGCCATATTTTATTTTTTAGCTCTGTTTCGCTTTGAGTTAAATGTCTGTAACTATCATAGGTTGTAGTTATGACACCGTCTAGAAGGGAAGGAGCCAATGTCCATCTTGTATCAAGGGGTAAAAGCTCATACCCGAAAACAGGGATATTAGCTTGCTTTGCAAGATAAATCCATGCATAAAAGACTCTTTCTTCTGATGCAGAGGATCCCAGTGGTGTGGGGATTTGGAGAACAATTGCCCGGGTATTTGGTTCAATCTCGTGGTGAATCTGTGCCCGGAAAAGATTGCCGCTTCCAAGGTCATCAAGCAAGAGTGTCCGCCAAAATTG
>JAAEKY010000207.1 GCA_024227235.1 Desulfobacteraceae bacterium
AAGGGCTCGAAGTGCGCACAGGTGCAAATGGTGATTTCATGGCCGGACTCCATCAGTGCGCGGCCCAATGCGATATAGGGTTGTACATCACCTCGTGTGCCAATTGTCGCAATTAGAATCTTCATGCCGATATTCTTTTAACACCGATAATCAGCCGCACGGATTTTTGCGTCGGCTGAATTAGCTTTGTTAGATGAAATTTATGTTCTTAAATAATAGTATTTCGAACCAAAAACTTTCCATTAAATGTCACGGGTACGCCTTGCGATTCGTGTTCCGCATGCATATGAAGATGTGGCTCACTAGTGTTGCCAGAATTTCCCACCTTCCCAATGGGTTGCCCCACTTTAACGCGGTCACCTTTCTTTACCAGAAGACTACCTTTCATCATATGTGCAAGGTACACAATTGTACCTTTATAATTTATGGCCACATAGTTGCCCAATGGCCTTTTTTTATCCATCTCAAGAGGAACCATATCAGGTCGATCACCAGCAACTTTGATTACTTCTCCGTCACAAGGTGAATATATAATCTCTTCGAATATTTCATATCTTGATAGTTGTTTTGGTATAATACCTTTCGCTCTAACTCCAAATTGATTAAGTTTTTTAATATCCAGAGCATACTTTTGAAGAGGATATGTATAATGATGATTAATTTGGACACTATTTCCACCATGTGAGATATAATAAGTCCCATTTTTTAATGGAAACCTTAATTCTATAGGCTTTTTATTAAAGTACAATCCTTTTATAATCGAAAAATTATTTATACTGTATAGGCCAGTTAAAACGATAATGATAGATAATGAAATATATCTCTTATAATTTAATCGTTTAAAGAAGGGGTTTGTTTTTGCTTTTTTGTAGGAGAAAAATGCTAATATAAA
This sequence comes from Desulfobacteraceae bacterium, assembly GCA_024227235.1. Lineage (GTDB taxonomy): Bacteria > Desulfobacterota > Desulfobacteria > Desulfobacterales > Desulfobacteraceae > Desulfobacula. The sequence continues at coordinate 893 of JAAEKY010000207.1, forward strand.
AAATACAGCACTCAAGATATATCTCACATAATAACTGACCCAATCCCATCTGCCTGCGTTGAAAATAAATAATATATAGGTCGCTGTAAATAGAAACTGAAAAATCCAATCTATCTTGCTTTTGTAGTTTCTTTTCGTTAACCAAATCATAAAAATTGCAGGAAGTATCAATAGGTCAAGAAAAATAAGTGAAATTGATAAGCCCATAATTTTTAACTATTTTTACTTTTTTGTAGATCTGTTTTTGCAAAAAATGCAAATGGAATAGCTAAGGGGCCAAAAACTTCTCCCATAATAGCCCAGAACATAACTTTTGCCCCTCTCTTTTCTGCAATAGCATCTAAGAGAAAGGCAATAGCCAAACTAATTAGCCTTCCAATTATTATACCCACCATTTCGAAATATCCTCTATAATATTACCTGTAATGCTATCCCGGTTTGAACACGCGCTCTCCCCTCAGCCATCCTTCTATGGGATTCGGATGCGCCAAATAGGATTTGACAGCGCTTGTCACAACCTGGGTCTCCCATTGGAGTCCGAGCATTTCACACCCCTTCTGAACACCCTTTCTCACGATTCCGAACACGTAATTCCGATGAAAAAGGCTGTCGATTTCCGCCTCCTTGTCTTTGGAACGCCAGGAGTCGATACACTGCCGTACATCCAGAGAATGCCATGACCTGCAGACAAAAGGGCGAATGGCATAGACGGAACAGCTCCCTCCCTTCAAGAAAATACAAGGGGTCTCGCGCCAGTTTTCGACCTTTTCATCCTGTGTTTTTTTATATGTCAGGCGTATGTTGTGATCAATTTTTTTCAACAAATCGTTTTTCGCGCCAGTATCGTAATTTTCAACCACATGCGCTCCCAGAACAATCGCTTCCGGGGGTGTAATCGATATCTGCATGGAGCAGCAGTAAGGGCAACCCGCCTTGCACGCGATCTCGGACGAAGCATCTCTACTTTTCTCCAATTGCATTATGATATGATCCGCGTAGGCGCTCCCTTCCATTAAAATCTTTCCTGCATTTTTAGCTTTTCCGGTATCGCCGGCGTAGGTGAGTGCTATACTTTTTCCGGATTCAAATAGTACATGATCGATGTCCGGCCCTTTCATTTTATTGCTTTTGTTCATTTCTTGCTCGTTTTCGTAAGAGAAACAACGGGGTCAGGTCGTGATTATTTACTATGTGGAACAGAAGTGGGGTCTACCCTATTCCAGCTAAATTCGAATAACAATAAAAATGTAAAACACATTTTGGATTTAGACCAATAGTAAATAATCACGAACTGACCCTATTGTTCTCTTGAATTAGGCGCACAAGCCGATAAATAAAGATTTAAAAAAGATTTCATGCTTTTTTTTCTTATAACGCCCGGCGTCAGCCGCGAGCGAAGCGAGTCGGACAGAACGCCGATGTTCTGCATCTTTTAATTTTTTAATGGCGCAACTCAGAATCAATCCGTTCAGATAGAAAAATCTTTAACAAAGACTGGTAGGGAACATCTCGTTTATTGGCCAATAGTTTCAGTTCTTCTATCATCGATTCAGGAAG
>JAAEKY010000208.1 GCA_024227235.1 Desulfobacteraceae bacterium
ATTCCCCGAAAAATTACATTTAAAATAATATTTTAAGACGTTTTTCTCCACATATAAATTGAAGCAATTATGCCCAATGCGGCGGCAATAAAAGAGAATATGAGCGGATTTATATTGAACTGGTTTAGAATAGTCTTGGCTACAAAATGTGGCAACTGTTCTGTAAAATGGGCCGCCACTGTAAAACCAAAAAGTGCCATACCTGCAACCATCCCTACAGTGCAAGCCAGCGCTGGTAAATTGCCTTCTCCTGCTCTGAAAAGGATACCCGCAGCGTCACCTCCGGCGATAACCATACCAATGCCGAAAAAGATACCGCCTAGGAATGTCATGGGCATTAAGGCCTTTACGGTCTCTTCAAGCAGGCCAACTCCTATGAAAAAGTTTATCAATACCGAAGATGCCACAACCAAGATTAAAAAAAGAATCAGTTTCTCCTTTCTGCGGAATGCTATAAAGTTTCTTACCGCTGATGCGAAACATAACTGATATCGTGCAAATATCATCCCGCTCGAGATGCCCACTATAATAAAAGCCCATATCTTCATATTAATAGAATTCTCCTTCCTAAATATGCACCGACAAATATTCCGGCTATGGCAATAAATGCGCTTAAGGCCAACTGGGGAAGGCCCCCAAAAATATGAATTATATTACACCCCCTCATCATTGGAAAAGAAAATCCCATTAAAATTCCACCGATAAGTCCCCTGATCCACATCGAAGGAGTGTATAATCGAAATTTAAAGCGCCTCTTTATCATCGTGTAAATAAATGATCCTATTATGACGCTCAAGCCGAGGCCCACACACGGAGCGGCATCAGTCTCATAATAGAAAAAATGAAACATCATATTTGATTTGGCATATGCCTCATTGAAGGTGTGTACCAAAGCAGAAGGTATCCAGCCCATGAAACCGCCGATTCCAATCGGCTGGTTGAGTGTAAAAAAACTTATACAGTTAATTATCGCCAGCGTAATTCCCCCAATTAGCAATAATTTAAATTGCTGTTTTTTCATATACAACCTCCTTTTTAAAAAACATGTATTACTTGCCAAGGTTGCTTCTTTGAAAACGATGAGCTGGGTTTTTTACACCACGTTTCAGGTATATTATCTCGAGGAACGTCTTACTCTTGGGTAATATTGCGCTTTTCACCTCTAGCATACCGGGTCTGGTTAATCCTCCTCCAAAATCTCTATAATCTTGGTAGAACACCGATTTTATCAGTTCGTCGCTAATAGTATAGCATTCCATCCGTATGGGTTGAAAATCATTTTTACGTACCCATAATCTCAACTTTGAATAAGTAAGCTTCAAATCTTTTCCTTCAAGCTTTAACACATACTGATCAGGTAAATCTTCAATGAGTTCTGAGGTGTAATCGCTAATTAAATTCAAACGGAGAATATCATTGTTGGTGAAATCGCCACCCATAAATGCTTCTCTGCCAGAAATTCTAATCGCGGTTTTCGTACGACTCTCGGATCGGCTCTGAAGACGTGCTAGATCAGGGAAATAGGCCCAAACGGTATCGCCTAACCTCAAAAACTGTCGGCCTTTAAATTGTTTGGGTTCAATAATTTCTGCGAAAGCCTTATCCCCGTTAGAAGTCATTATCCTCAACCTGTACTGTCTAATGGTTGCATCCTTTCTACAAACAGTGATAACCTGCTCGGATCTTATGTTATTCTGGTCCATATTTTTACTGACCTGGTTAATTATATCTACGGTTTTGGCAGATTGATGACTCTCTGAAATATCTTTATTTGCGGCAAAACCATATGAGTATGTAAAAAACAATAAGAGCCCTATCAAGAACGTTTTTTTACACATTGTTTGTCCTCTCTGATGGTGATTTGTCGTTCTTTTTATACGTGTATAATATCCTGGTTTGAA
>JAAEKY010000209.1 GCA_024227235.1 Desulfobacteraceae bacterium
ATGTGGATACACCACCAGAAGTTCTTCATACTGATGAGATGAGGCAAGCTATGGAAGTATTAAATAGATTTTCTGAAAATCAGGATGATTATTTACTGTATCAAAGTCGCCTTGATGCAATTTTGAAGGAGAACACTTATGTTAATGAAATTGCAAGGGTGAAAAGGGAAAATGAGCAAGCAAGGAAAAGAGAGGAGCAAGCAAGGAAAAGAGAGGAGCAAGCAAGGAAAGAAAAAGAACAAGTTCAAGCCAGGCTTGATAGTTTGCTGTTGCAGTTAAAGGAAAAAGGAATGGATGATGTGGTTTCTCAAGCGAAATAGATTACAGAATTCGTTTGAACATGATTATACGGATTTACGGATGCTCAGGATGATATTGATAAGTACCGAAGCATAGTCAGGTATTTTATTTTAGGCAAGAAACCAAGTTTTTTGAATGTGCCGGAGGGGCGACACACCCCTCCGATAAGCATCCGCGGAAGATTCTCAACCAAAATCTGATATTTCGCATCAGATTTTTCATTACTAAACAGGTTTTTTTTCGATTTCTATAAAAAAAATTTGACAACAATTCAAATTGAGTTTATTATACTGAGCACAATTTAGCAGATTAAACGATTAATGAGGGTTTCCATTCACTTTTAACAGGATTGACCCATCAAAATACCTCATAATAAATCCGTTTAATCCGCTAATCCGTTGTACTATATATTGATAATTGGATAACCTTGGCTTGCACATTGAAACACCCCCAAGTTTCAATGGGCGCTTTTATTGCTCTCGGAAAGCCTG
>JAAEKY010000210.1 GCA_024227235.1 Desulfobacteraceae bacterium
AAAAATGGAATCAGGAGAAAAAAGCTTATATTGAAATGTGGAATAAGTTTTATTCCCCACCTCATAAAAATAAGGAGCTCTGATTTGGATAATAAAACTATTCTTGCCATTGATTGTGGAACACAAAGTCTTAGAGCCATTCTTTTTTCTAAAAAAGGTGAAATGCTTGCAAGAACTCAGGTTGAGTATGAACCTTATTATTGCGAAAATCCAGGGTGGGCTGAGCAGGATCCTGAGCTTTATTGGAATAGCTTTGTAAAAGCCTGTCAAAAGTTAAGACAGTCAAACCCAGAATTGTTTGAAGCAATAGCCGGGGTAGGAGTGGCAAGTCAAAGAGCCAGCATGGTTTGTGTTGATGAAAATGGTATGCCTTTACGTTCTGCAATCATATGGATGGATCAGAGAAAATCAAAACCTGTTTGGGGGCAGAAAGGGCTTTTAAATGTTGCATTCAGCATTGTAGGACTCAAAAAAAAGCTGGCAGATAATCAAGCCCAGGGTAAATGCAATTGGATTGCCCAGAATCAGCCTGAGATATGGGAGAAAACACATAAGTATCTTCAAATATCAGGTTTTTTAAATCATAGACTTACTGGAAACTTTGCAGATTCTGTTGCATCTCAAATAGGGCACTTACCTTTTGATTATAGAAAACAGATCTGGGCAAAAAGTTTTACTTTGACCAAAAAACTATTTCCTGTTGAACTGGATAAACTGCCAGTTCTGATAAAACCAGGAGAAATTTTGGGCAAGATTACTTCTAAGGCAGCAGAACAAACAGGGTTAAAAAAAGATATTAAAGTAATAGCTTGCGGGTCTGACAAAGGATGTGAAACTTTAGGGGCAGGAGTTGTTAATTCAAA
>JAAEKY010000211.1 GCA_024227235.1 Desulfobacteraceae bacterium
AGTTTTCTCGATAAGTCATGAAAATCGAACTTTTCGAGAAACGCAATATCCGTGCACACTAAAAAGTTTAATTTCTTTTCAAGCGCTTATCATATAGTTAATAATTATCAACAATATTCTTGAGTTCCAAATTTCGGCGAAATATTATAAACAAATAGCCAAGCGGCTTTTGACTCCCATATGGCATGTTATACCGCTGCGGCATAACAACCCCATTTGAAAGGAGGAAATATCATGAATGAATTTAAGCGCTACCTTTTGTCTAAAAAATCGTTACTAAAAAAAATTGCCGTATTATTTAAACTGATCCAGATCGGGCGAGGTTCTGGGTGAATCCGCCCGATTCTAATTCATAACCGTAACTTTCTGTTCAAATGCTCCCGTTGGTCCAATTAGAGGTGCGGAACCGATTCCTGCTAAATCACGCAGTATAGAAAATTAACCGGCACGTATTCTATTTATATTCAATTAGATAAAGACACCACCGGCAAACCAAAATCTATAGTCATTTTTTCCCTAAGTTCATCCAGGAAGTAGGCTCCGAAGCGATTGATGTTGTCCTTGCGGTATGGAGCCAGGC
>JAAEKY010000212.1 GCA_024227235.1 Desulfobacteraceae bacterium
AATGTAATTAAATTGAAACCTATAACTATAGAAAGTATAAAAGAAAAACTTATTGATCAAATTGCATTATCAATTGGTGAAGAACCATCCAATATTCAACCAGATATGCTTATGCATGAATTAGGTATGGATTCGCTTGGACTTGTTGAATTGTTTGTCTTTATTGAAAAAGAATTTAAATTTAATCTTATGGAATCTGGTATTTCCCAAGAAGATATAATGCAAATTGATTCTTTAGCCCAAAGTATTGACAAGGCAATCAATAAATAATGCCGATTTTTAATACATCAAACCGTTATTACCTTAACGGAATTGATTGGGTAATGGCTGCTCTTAACATGCTCAATATAAAACATACCGGGCTTGGAAATCATTCTCAGCTTATTCTTGTTTTAAAAGGATATCTTGACCAAAATAGCATAAGGCAAAAACTTTCTGCCACTCTTTCAAAAAGCCCCTTTTATAAAGGGAAAACCCGACGTGCCTGGCATCTCGCACCATATTGGGTTTCAGAGCAACAAAATTTTAATCATCAAGATATGAGATTTTTCAAAATTAAATCAGAAGATGAAAAAAATCTTGATTCAATTATCCAAGATTGTGCTCGGACTCCTTTTAAAGATCAAAAAACCTTGCTTGGATTTGATCT
>JAAEKY010000213.1 GCA_024227235.1 Desulfobacteraceae bacterium
CACAATTATAAAGTCTACAATCTTGCTAAAATCAAAAATATTGGATTTGATGCCTGGGTCAAAGAGGCTGCCAAGATCAGAAAAAAATACTTCACAGGTAAGTTTGTAGTCGGTAAGGGGCAACTGTAACACTAATGACAAGTGCTGTTTTACCTGACCTCAATTAAGATGTTAATTGCTTTGAAATCATTTTACCAAGAGCTTCAACTGCCCATTGTTTATTTTTTGACCAAAAAGCAGCGTTAAGACGGATATAATTGTTAAAATGATCTGTTGCTGAAAATATAAACCCCGGGGCAATAGAAATCCCCATTTTTTTAGCTTCCCAATACAGATGCCGACTATCCACTGCTTCGGGCAGTTGAACCCATAATATAAAGCCACCCTTTGGGCGAGTTACACAGGTTCCCTCCGGAAAAAAACGCCCAATTGCCTCTCCCATACCCATCACCTTTTGTTCATAAATCTTTCGAATAGACCTAAGATGCTGAGAATAACCACCATTTGCTAAAAATTCAGCAATGGCCAATTGAGTTGGGCTAGAAGAGCCAATGCCGTGAA
>JAAEKY010000214.1 GCA_024227235.1 Desulfobacteraceae bacterium
CTACGCCAGCGCAAGAAAATAAGTTTTGCATAAAAAATATGACAATGGGCAACCAATAACCATGAATAGAACAATTAAAATTTCATTACTTGATTTTATTAAATTCACATTTAATCACTATAACCTTTTAAACAGCATTGTCATATTTTTTACCTTTTGGGATAGCCGGGAGTACCCCTCCCCCCTTAGTAATCAGAGATTTATACCTGGCTTTTATAGGATGAATCACTGATAGTGATCAGATCCGATCGGATCAGACTGGATGGTGGGGCAATCCCGGCTTTTGCAGACTCAGCCTTTCCCTTACACCGTAACACTTTAATCGACCATTTTCAGGGTCATTGGAATTGTGGGTGTTGGCTATCTTCCTGAACGGTATGAACCCGATCCACAAATTTTGATATTCTAACCTCTCTAGGCATATTTTAATTTTACTTTTTAATCCATCTGCCTTGCCTTTTAACAAAGCACGGCAGATGAATTGTACAATTTATAATTAAAAAAAATTTGCCTATAAATTTTTAATATTTGTTAAATCATCAATATTGCAACATAACCATTGGTTCTTAAGATATCATAATATTTAAGAGGCCTTACATTCATGATAAATAGAAACCATTTCTTCCAAGTCTATTTCAACAGGCTTTAGCTCTATATTGAACTAAAATTTTCTATTGACTTAAATCAAACTTCTTAATAAGGATTAATGACAACATGAATCCGAATCACTAAATGACTGTGATTTTTTGTTTAATTATCGACACTGTACTTAGTCCGAATTTGAAAAAAGAATAATGAACTGTGCTTGAAAGCACAAAAAGTTGAAATATAATTTTTTAACCAGTTTGATTTTTTTTACAAAGAAGGAGATGTTCGATGAGCAAAAAGAAATTTTTAAGTTGATTGTACCGCATTGAATAATAACAACAATGAAAACACCCTTTCTCTGGGGGTATTAAATACTTTACCCGCCTTAGGATGGGTCAGCTCATTATTGAATTATTTCTACGGGTATGAGAAGCGCGGTTACTGGATTTTGCCGGAATCCGCAGCCTAACTGCTCGTTTTCATTAACTTTTTCTACCATGGAGGTTTTAAATGACGGATACCACGCTGAAAGATATTTACCCAGTACCTGAAAATTTCAGAAAAAATGCCTATATCCAGAGCTACGATGAGTACAAGGCTCTTTGGAAAGAATCGATTGCTGATCCAGCTGCATTTTGGGGCAAAATTGCCGAAGAGCAAGTGACATGGTTTAAAAAATGGGACACGGTCACAGAATGTAATTATGGAACGAGTGCAAAAGACCATCATATCGGTTGGTTTCCCGGTGGCAAGCTAAACATTTCCTATAACTGTCTTGACCGTCATCTTGAGACCCGCGGGGATCAGGTCGCATTGATCTGGGAAGGAAATGATCCCAGTGAAAGCAAAAAATATACTTACAAAGAACTCCATGCAGAAGTCTGCAAGTTTGCCAATGTATTGAAAGCCAACGGCGTTAAAAAAGGCGACGTGGTTACCTTTTACCTGCCCATGATTCCTGAACTTGCCATTGGTATTCTGGCCATTTCAAGAATCGGTGCCATCCATGCGGTTGTTTTCGGTGGTTTCTCTTCCGACGCGCTGGCCAACAGAATCAATAATTGTGAAAGTGTCATGGTCGTTTCCTGTGACGGTACCTTCAGGGGCGCCAAAGCCGTTCCCCAGAAAGCCAATGCCGACACAGCCATTAAAGACTGCCCCACCATTAAAAAACATTTGGTCGTTGAGCGTGTAGGCGCTGACAAGGTTGCTGTAGACTGGAACGCAGACACGGATGTCTGGTACCATGACGAAGTTGCCAAAGTTTCTGCTGACTGTCCCCCAGAAGAGATGGATGCCACCGATCCTCTGTTCATCCTCTACACATCAGGTTCAACCGGCACCCCCAAAGGTGTTATGCACTCCACAGGCGGTTACCTGGTCTATACCTCCTATACCCACAAGATGATCTTTGATTACCACGACGGAGATGTTTACTGGTGCACAGCTGATATCGGATGGGTAACCGGTCACTCCTATATTGTTTACGGCCCACTTTGTAACGGTGCCACAACTATGATGTTTGAAGGCGTACCCAATTATCCAGACTGGGGCCGTTTCTGGCAAGTAGTAGAAAAACATAAAGTCAATATTTTTTACACAGCACCCACAGCCATCAGGGCCATTGCCAAAGAGGGCAACTCCTGGGTTGAAAAATGTGATATCTCTTCCCTCAAACTCCTGGGTTCTGTTGGTGAGCCTTTGAACCCTGAAGCATGGAACTGGTACTATAATATTATCGGCCGGGGTGAATGTCCTATTGTTGACACCTGGTGGCAGACCGAAACCGGCGGCATTCTCATTACTCCGCTCCCAGGTGCCATTGATATCAAACCTGCCATGGCAACGGTTCCTTTCTTTGGTGTTGAGCCTGCACTCATGGATGATGATGGCAATGAAATTGAAGGCGTTGGTTCTGGCGAGCTAGTCATGAAGCAATCCTGGCCCGGCCAGATGATGGGCGTCTACAAGAACCCGGAACGGTTTTTTACCACCTATTTTGAAGAAAACATTGGCTACTACACTGCGGGAGACGGCTGTAGAAGAGATGAGGACGGTTATTATCAGATTACAGGCCGTTCAGATGATGTTATCAACGTCTCCGGTCACAGGATGGGTACGGCAGAAGTTGAGTCTGCACTGGTGGGTCATCCCAGTGTTGCAGAGGCTGCTGTTGTGGGTTATCCCCATGACATCAAGGGCCAGTCCATCTACGCCTATGTAACCCTAAATTCTGGTGTTGAAAAGACTGATGAACTCAAAAAAGAACTGGTCATGCATGTTAGAAAGGACATTGGTCCAATCGCCACACCTGAAGTTATTCAGTGGTCTGACTTTCTGCCCAAGACCCGTTCAGGTAAAATCATGAGAAGGATTTTGAAGAAAGTTGCCGCTGGCGACTTTGCAGCTGAATCCTTTGGTGACACCTCAACGCTGGCAGATCCAACAACCGTTGATATGGCTGTTGAAGGCGCTAAAAAACTGTTGTAATAATACACAAACGGGTGGCGGTTATTAATTAAATATTAGCTAAAAACCTGTTGCTAAATAAAAGGGTTGAAGATCATTTTTAGATCTTCAACCCTTTTTTCTGAATGGCTGCTATAAACAATTGGATGGGTGTATATGTCCTTTTTTTTGAATCAAACCGAACACTATCATAAAAATGATATGAATGATCTCATGTGGGAGGTCACCGTATGCAATAGTATCGAGCCTGCGAACTCTCCTGTAAGGCAGATCCTTACGCAAAACCGCACCTATGGAGAACTGCTGGCAGCCTATCTGTTTAATCTTATCCCAAAAAAGTGCTGTAATAATGTAATGGAAGTAGGAGGAGGATACGGTTATCTGATGCGTGATCTGTTGGGAAATTCCCCAAATATCAAAGCAAATATGGTGGATATCTCTCCTGCCATGATGGCTCGCCAGCGTCAGACTCTGGCGGCATTTGATGTCAACTATCTTCAATCGAATTTTTTTGATATTGATCCCGGTCTAATCCAAAGCCAGGATCTGGTGATCATGAATGAAATCGTGGGCGATTTTCCTACAGCGTGCCAAATCACCAATGATATGGTGTCCCATGGAAATTATGGCGATAAGTCCTTAGACAAAATCCGCGAATATGTAACAAAAGGTATCATTGAGCTTCCTGAAGATGGGCCGACAAACCTGAATATCGGGGCCATCCAGGCCCTTGATAAGTTGTGTTCTTGTCATGTCCCGTATATTTTTTTAAGCGAACACAGCTGTGAAGCAATGGTCAAGGATCATATGGCACCCTATATCAAACTTGAACCTTTAGGAAATCCACAAGAGATCAGGCTCATCGGTCATAGCGAATACACCATTCGATTTTCCCATCTTGAAAGTATTGCCCACTCTTTCGGTTACCGGGTTGTGCGGGGCAACTATACGGATTTTATCAAAGTTAATTTTTCCAATAGGATTTATCGAATATTTAAATCCAATTCCCAAAAGGATGCACACGAAATCATTCGGCATTTCATTGAGGATCTGTACATCTACGAGTACCTGCTGCTCATACGGGAACCGTTAATGTCAGGTGGATCAACTTGAAATTTTTATAATTTTTCTATTGACTTAAATCAAACTTCTTAATAAGGGTAAATGACAACATGAATCCAAATCACTAAATGACTATGATTTTTTATTTAATATTCAATGCTGTACTTTGTCGACCTTGAAAAAAGGATTATGAACGGTGTTGAAAGAACGAAAAGTTGAAATATATTAATTAAACCAGTTTAATTATTCATTACAAAGAAGGAGGTGGTGGTATAGGTCTTTGTATTAAAAAAGTCTCTTTACTAATAAACTATTAATATATACTGTCCAAAGGATATGTTCGATGGGCAAAAAAGATGTTGTTGAAGAAACTAGAATTATGGTACAAAAATAATTATTTGACCATAGTATTTTCAGGAGGTATTAAATGTCCAATTTGTATACTGAAGCCTATGAGCAATCCATTAATGATCCTGATGGCTTCTGGGGAAAAATAGCTGAAGATTGTCACTGGTATAAAAAATGGGATAAAGTTCTGGATGATTCAAACAAGCCATTTTACAGGTGGTTTTCCGGCGGTGAGGTTAACACATGTTATAATGCGGTTGACTTTCATGTAGATAACGGTATGGGTGACCAGGATGCTATTATTTATGACAGCCCAGTAACAGATACTATTCAAAAATATACCTATTCTCAATTAAAGGATCAGGTCGCAAAATTTGCAGGGATTCTTTCTGCAAGGGGGGTTGAGAAAGGAGATCGGGTTATCATTTATATGCCGATGATCCCTCAAGCTGTTTTTGCGATGCTGGCATGTGCCAGATTAGGTGCTGTTCATTCTGTTGTTTTTGGCGGTTTTGCTGCCAATGAACTGGC
>JAAEKY010000215.1 GCA_024227235.1 Desulfobacteraceae bacterium
CAGTTAAGCTTAAATGTTTATATTTAAGATTTTCTTTCACGATCAGGTCACCCACAACTTTTCCTAATCCAAGTGAGCTTTCTTTTGCATTTTTTATAGCCTGGTTAAGGAAATCTGATGTTTCTTTTGCCATACCAAAACTGCCATCACCAAGGGATTGGGCTACATCTTCAGATGTCCTTCCCATCATGGCGGTTTCAAGATCATGAATAATGCCAGACCCATTCATAGAGAGCATGGTAATTATATTTTTTTTCATCAGATCAATGATGATCGGTGACATCCCTGTTTTTATGACATGGCCACCCATGGCAAAACAGACCTGTTTGTTGTTTTTTGCAGCACAGCTTATGGAATGTATCACTGATCGAAGATCATTTCCTGCAAGAATAGATGGCAGGGTATCAAGAAAAGCCAAAAAGCTGCACCCTTTTTCCCATGGTGTTGAAAAGTCTTTAATATCGACTAAACTGTTCCTGTCTTTAATGGAGTAAGTTTTAAGCTTGCTATAATCTAAGGGCTTTGATGAATTACTCATTAAAAAGTATCCTTTCTGTCAAGTCACACAAGATGTGGGCCAGCAGGATATGAACTTCCTGGATCCTTGCTGTTACTTCTGAATCAACACAAAATGGGATATCGCTCAATTCTTTTAATTTACCAGTCTTTCCTGAGAAACCAATAATCGTCAGCCCCATTTTTTTAGCTTCCTGAACGGCTTTTATTACATTTGGTGAGTTACCTGAAGTTGAGATACCAAGCGCGATATCCCCTTTTTCCCCTAACGCTTGAGTTTGTTTTAAAAAAATATCTTCAAAGGAATAGTCATTACCTATGGCTGTAATGATGGAGGTATCTGTTGTAAGCGCGATGGCGGGTAATGGCTTTCTTTCTATCTGGAACCTGCTGACAAATTCAGCGGCAATATGCTGGCAGTCTGCCGCGCTGCCGCCATTTCCAAATAAGAGTATTTTATTGTTTTTTTTAAGTGCTGAAACGATCATGGAGGCACAGGTTTCAATCTTTTTTATGTGGTTTGCAAAAAAAAGTTTTTTTGCCTTGATACTGTCTTCAACAGATTGTTGAATAAGATTTTTCATGGTTTTTTTAAGCCTTTGATGCGCATAATCATGCAGTTTTTATTTTTTCTTCGGAAATAGGTTTTGCTTCAATCTTTCCTTGGATGGTTTTCAACCTTTTTTTGAACAATTTGTTGTCTGGTTCAAGGGCAATACTGTTTTTTGCAAAACTAAGTGCGATAGTTAGATTTTTATTTTGAAGATCCAGAGATTTTGCATATCCAGACAATGAAACAGCATCCAACGGATTGATTTTAATGGCTTTGTTGAATTCATGACCCGCTTTTTCAGCAAGTTTATCTCCCAGATAAATATCCCCTTTTACCCTGAAAGCCAACCCTGAATTAGGATTTAGCTGGCTGGCTGTTTCAAGATGTTTCAGCGCCAATTTTTTTTGTTTATTCTGGAGTAGCAGATACCCTAGAAAAAGTTCAACTTCAAACACATGGTCATCAATACCATGCGCTTTTCGTAAATAAACAATTGCTTTGTCAATATCATTATTAATTTTATGCAGAAGGCCAATATTATAAACCACCATAACTTCATTGGGGTTCATTTTCATAGCCTTTTCAAATTCTTCTTTTGCCTCATCAAGTTTTCCCATGATGCCAAAGCAGACCCCAAGACTGTTGATCAGGTTGATATCATTTGGTTTAATCTCAAGGCCTTTTTTATAGTCGATAATCGCTGTGTCATATTCACCAAGCTGGTAAAGGCGGTCTCCACTTATGTTTAAAGAGATTGCATCAAAATGGATGAGTGTGTCCGGTCCAAAAAAGGCAGCGTGATCGATTGCTTTTAAAGCATTGGTGAGGGTGTCAAATTTTGAAAAGTTATGAAAAGGAAATTTTGCAACACCTATCAATATATCTGCTTTAAGAGCGGCGCAAATTTTATTTTTTAAAGACACGATGAGCTGTGATGCTTTTTCTTCATTCTTATAATCCCAGAATGCCAGGATAAACGAGGTCTCGTTTAAGGTTTCCCATAGCCCTCTTTTGTTATCTAAAAATGAATTAAAGGTTGCTTCAAACGTATCCTTAGCTTTTTCTTGAATCGTTTCAGAAGTGTCTGAGGAAATTTGAATGACAACGCATAAGAAATTGTCCTTGGGCATTTTTGTTTCTAAAAGACGTTTTTCAAATGTTTCAAATGGAATGGTTTTAGCAAGAAGCAGATCGCTAAAATAGTGTTGTGGTGGTTGGATGTTGAAATCATCTGAATCGATTTTTAGGAAATGGATTTCTTTTGAAGCAAATTTGTGTGTCATTTTTTTACCAGTATCTTGGCTAAGGTTGATGCAATAATCGTTTCCTGACCGTTTTGAATCGTTCTTGGATCTAAAATATACTTATCGTTCTCAATTCTGCCGATAATGGAAGGCGAAGACAACCGCATGCCGATTTCAAGTTTTGATACCGACATTTTATGGGGTTGAATCGTGATACACCGGGTGGGCAGATTAAGTTCCGGAAAGGAGCCTCCTCCCGGCCTTGAATTCATATCTGCAAAATCAATATCCGCCAAAGAGCCGGCATCCTTTTTAATGGTTTTGAGTAACATGTCGGCTTTTTTGCAAATATCCTTAAAGGAAATTGTCAGCATCCTTAAAGTGGGTATTTCTAGGATAGCTTTTTTCTCATCTCTGTAAAGTTTTAATGTGGATTCAAGGGCGGCAAGCGTCAGTTTGTCAATTCTTAAAGCGCGGGTTAAAGGGTTGCTTTTTATTTGATCAATGGTTTCTTTTTGGCCGACAATAATCCCCGCCTGTGGTCCCCCCAAAAGCTTATCTCCGCTAAATGTTACTACATCAGCACCAGAGTGAACTGAATCTGCAACAGTGGGTTCTGGTGGAAGCCCGTATTTTGAAAAATCAATCAGCGTGCCAGACCCAAGGTCTTCCATGACAGGGATGTTTTTGCTTTTTCCAAGTATTACCAGATCTTTTAGGGTGACGCTTGCTGTAAAGCCTTCAATTTTGTAATTACTGGCATGTACTTTTAAAAAAAGGCCTGTCTCATCAGAAACGGCATTTTCATAATCTTTAGTATGCGTCCGGTTGGTGGTACCTACTTCCTTTAAATAACAGCCACTTTTTGACATCACATCCGGTACTCTAAAAGATCCGCCGATTTCAACCAGTTCACCTCTGGACACCACAACTTGTTTGTCCTTTGCTATAGTGTTAAGTGCCAGCAAGACTGCACCGGCATTATTGTTTACAGCAATAGCGCTTTGGGCGCCTGTCAATTCACAGATCAGGTCTTCAACTGCTTCATATCGAATCCCTCTTTTGCCTGTTTTTATATTTAGCTCAAGATTGGAATAAGATTGAGCAATAGTCTTTATATTATTCAACGCATCTTCACATAAAAGCGCCCGGCCAAGATTTGTATGAAGCACAACGCCTGTGGCATTGATAATAGTGACAAGTCGGGGTTTGATTTTCTTTTGTACAAGAACATGTGCATTGGCCAATATGGCATCATCTGATATGCTGACGTCTATGTCTGATAAAATGTCTTTCCTTATAGTGTCAAGACTCATTCTAACTGATTCTACAACCACACTTCGGGGGATGTCTAAAAATCGAGCATCTTTTTTTACAAGTTTCAGAAGATGATCGACACCTGGCAAATTTTTAAGGATGTTATGCTTGTCCATCTGTGGTATTTTCCTACCTTTATGTGTTTAAACTATCATCATTATTTATTGTATGGATGGGGATGGTGTCAACAAGTTCTACAAGATTTTCCATTGTAAATTCAAGATGATCAAGCGCTTTTTCCAAACTTTCTGTCTGCATTTTTTCAAGATCAAATCCTGCATTAAACCTTTCAATAATAAGATCGGAAAGGTAGATAATATATGCAAGATCTTTGTTTGTTTTAGCTTTTTCAGGCGTATGATGGAGTTGTATCACTTCAGACAAACTGTCTGAAAAATGCCATTTTTTAGCCAGCTGAGAGCCTGCTTCACTATGGGTAATCCCTAACAATTTTTTTTCTAAGTCAATAAAGTTCTCATTTTCCTGATTTAATTCTCTGAAAAAAAGAGGTGAACTGTCTGCAACATATTGATCAAGGATAACTTTGCCGATATCATGGAGCAGCCCGGCAGTATAAGCTAATTTTGAATTGGATTTGCCTGATTTTTCAGCAATTTTTTCTGCCATAGCGGCCACGCCTACTGCATGAAAAAAAAGGCCGCCTTTGCATAAAGAATAGCCTGAAGTCCCACTTTGATTGTAATACGTATTCACTGCAGCAGTAATAACAGACTTTATCAGCATGTCCTCTCCTAAAAGAAGAACAGCATCCTTTAAAGTGTCTATTTTCACCATTCCTGCAAAAAGAGCAGAATTGCACAGCTTCAAGGTTTGTCCGGAAAGTACCTGGTCTTTTGAAAGTTCATCAGTGATATCCGTAATGTGAGTGTGGGGGGACTGAAACATTCTAAATATTTTTAGAGCTGTCTGAGGAATCGGTTTTAATTGATCAATGGTTACAAGGATCTCTTCCAGTGTGGGCGCTGTAAAATCGCCTTCTGATTTACAATTGTCTTCCCAGGCAGGGCGAATAAAGGTCTCTCCTGTGGCCATATTTAACTCAAGTGTACAGGTAAAAAATCCGCCGGTTTCTGATTTGATTGTCTTAATTCCCAACGCTTCAAGCATGGAAACAACAATCTCTGTGGATCTTCCACCAATATCAAGATTCATATCCTGTCTGCTTACAGGGCCCACTAACGCACCCCCGGCAATACTGGCTTTTAAATTTTTCGGTGATGCCCCCAAGTTAATCAATTCATTGATAAGCATAGGGACACCCGTAGACGCATATTTTTCTGGAAAGTCAACACGGGCAATAGTTGGTGGTTCTGGCAAAAGGATATGGATCATCCCCCCTATTTTTGTTGAAGCATCATATAAAGCAACCCCAATACAAGTCCCAAGATACGCCTGATATATATCTGTTTGCGCTTTGCCGGATTTGAGTTGACCGGCAGCGATATGTTCAATTTTTTGATAACGCATTTTATAAATAATTTATTCCTATTATTCTTGAATGAAAATAGTATTAGATATCATTAATTATCTAAAGGTTTCAACTATTATCTTGAGGTTATGATATGAATATGATTCACCCAGATATTTCATGGCAATATCACCAATACTTATTAAGATGTTGAATTATAACAACGTATTATGGTTTTGATTAAATCATTTTTAGAAGATGCAAAATGTCACCCTTTGGAAAAAGCCTTTTACTGCAGCTTTGTCAAGTTTTATCAAATTAAGTTTATTATGGCTTTGACCGATATCAATAAAATACAGGCGTATCAATTCCAAGGAGGGAATGTACCATGAAAATCTTAAGCTCCAATATAACCCATTTGTCTGATAATCATTATGAACAATTGAATTCGTCATTGGAAGAAAAAACCCAGGGAGAATCCATCAGGAAAAATCGGCTGCGTCTAAACTCAAGAGGTCTGATGAACAATTGGGACCAACCACAAATTTTGGTAGACAGGGTCAGTATTTCTCAAAAAGAAAGCCAAGAATATCAATCTAACTATCAGGCGGATATAGCGAGTAAATCTTTGGTAAAATCTCTTGGATCAGATGAACAAATTGAATATGAACAGCAATTCGCAATGGAGAAGCTGATTGGTGGCGTTATTGATAAAAGTATAGTGATTGGCAGTATCCAACGCGGAGAAGATGTTTCCATCTCAAATGAAACACCACCACAAACGCAAAACCCTGAAACCGATACAAACTCTATCCAGACCCGTTCAGTTGAAAAATGGGAAATGTCTCTTAAGCGTTCAGATATCCATTTTGAAGAAGAGAAAATGGATTTTTCATCTGTTGGAGAAGTTTTAACCGAGGATGGCAGGAAGATTAATTTTTCACTTGATATGTCTCTTAACCGAACATTTTTATCCAAGACTGAGCAGGAAACGTTGGTCCATCGATGGCAAGAAAGAGTTAACCTTATTGATCCTCTGGTGATAAGTCTTGATGGGAAAGCCCCTCAATTGTCTGATGCCACGTTTGAATTTGACTTAAATTCTGATGGTACAATGGAAAATATTAGCTTTGTAGGCCAGGGAAGTGGATTTTTGGCGTTTGATAAAAATAATGACAGCATGATTAATGATGGATCAGAACTGTTTGGACCGGGTACAGGGAATGGATTTGAAGAACTGGCTGATTTGGATGAGGATCAAAATAGCTGGATTGATGAAAATGATGCGGTTTTTTCAAAGTTGTCTGTGTGGACAAAGAATGAACAGGGTGAGGATACACTTATTTCACTGAAAGATGCCGGTATCGGCGCTATATCATTGGACTATGCCACGACATTATTTAATATGACCCAATCGGATAATGTGTTGCAAGGCCAGCTTAAAAGTACAGGCATGTTTCTTTTTGAAAATGGGAATGTAGGGTCTGTTCATCAGATTGATCTTGCGTCGCAGCCTTTGGAAGAAATAGATGAAAAAATGGCTGAACCTGTTCAAGATGCTAACCCGGCCCAACTGTTAACCGGCGCTATCATCCCCCCACCCACTCAAATGGATGAACCTGATGAAAATATGTCTAATCCACTTAAAGATCTTCTTGATCAGATAAAAAAGTTGAAAGAAGAAATGGAACGAATGTATGAAAGGATGAACCAATCATCAAACCAGGGTAGATTCGGAGGTTCCAGGCGGCGGCGATATCAAGGGTTTAATCCAGATTCTAGCATGTTGTTGTTTGGGGGTAATAAAGGGCCTATTCGGTCACGAAGCCGATATGCCTGAGGGCGTCAAGATTCCTTATAAAGAGCTAAGCTTCCTGATCTCGCAAGTTTTTTAATGCCAAAGGGTTCAAGAAGACCAAGAAGTTCATCAATCGTATTTTCATCGCCAGTTGCTTCGAAAATATAATAATGCCTGCCCTCATCCATTATTCGTCCTTTAAATGTTTTGATAATATGTTTTATTTTTTCTTGAGTATCAGGCGTTATTTTAACACAAATAAGGGCCATTTCACGTTTAACCGCTTTTTCTCCTGACATATCTCGCAGTTTAATGACATTTACAAGTCGCTTAATCTGTTTCATGCATTGTTCGAGCTGCAAAGGGTTGGCTTTTGTTGTTATGGTGATTCTGGACATTTTTGGATTGGCTGTTGGCGCACCACAAATGGTTTCAATGTTATACCCCCGTCCGGCAAAAAGTCCTGCAATTCTGGCTGTAACACCGGGTTCGTTTTCTACAAGCATGGTAAGTATGTGTTTATCCTGATTCATAATGTCCTGCCAAAATTATTTGGGTTAAGCCTGATATTGCAAATACTATTTTTTTTGATCGCTGTCATATTTTTTATGCAACATTGGGGTTAAGCGTATTATACCGTCTTATCAGGGTCTACAAAGTTAGCGATAATCCTGTTTTTTCCCGCTTCTTTTGCTTTATACAGACAATTATCTGCATCTGCAACCAGGTTTTCAGGTGAAGATGTTTCAGGAAATGATGAGACACCACCACTAATGGTTTGAAATATCCTGTATTTGGAAATGGGATTAGCACTACAAAATCTTTTGATCTTTTCACTGTTTTTTACTGCAGTGGCAAGGTCTGTATTCGGGTAGATTATACAAAACTCTTCACCGCCATATCGGCAGGGGATAGCATTACCATGGACATTATTAAGAATAATTGATGCGACCTCTTTTAATACAGCATCTCCCGTGTCATGACCATACGCGTCGTTTACCCGTTTAAAGTTGTCCAGATCAATCATTAAGAAAGAAATATTTGTGTTGTTGGATTGAACTTTGCTAATCTCGTCCTCTAAAGCTTTATCAAGATAACGACGGTTCATAAGGCCTGTTAATTTATCTTTATATGCAAGCGATTCTAAAATTCTGTTTTTTTGAACCAGTTCATCCTGCAGTGTTTTTAGCTTGATATGATTTTCAATCCTTGCTTTTACTTCATCCCGGCCAAAGGGTTTGATGATAAATTCAGTGGCTCCATATTTGAAGCATTGGAACATGATATCTCGATCTGTTTCATCTGCAACCGCAATGATAACAGGAGAATCAATGCCCAGAAGGTTCCTGACATGCAGGCAAACATTGAGTTTGTCTTCACTATCGGTAAGATCCAAAATAACAATGTCTGGCAGGGTAACACAAAGATAGGTTTCCAGTTCACTAAGCGTTGTACAAATATTGATACTGGAGTTTAAAAAATTGAGCGTTTTCCTCAATATAGAGCTTAATGTGCTGTCTTTGCTTAAAATGACTGTTGTTCCCGCAGAGTTTGTATTTTCTTTTACAGATACAGATTCGATAATAGTTGCAAGGGTTGGCTGAGATACTGGCTTTTCTAGAAAGTCTATAGCCCCTGCATTAAATCCTTTTCTAAATTGAGCTTCATCAATCGTACCACTGATTACAATTGTTGGAATATTTTTTATTCCCGGTTTTTCTGAAAGCTTTTTGCAGAATTCGAATCCATTCATTACCGGCATTTCCACATCAACAAGAATCAGGTCTGGGAGGATATCTGATGCAATCTTTAATCCCTGCATTCCATCAGAAGCTGTTTTTGTATCATATTTTAATGCTTTTAAATAAGATGCAAGTGTATTCCTTACAGCTTTACTGTCATCAATAACAAGGGCTAAAGGGGTCTCTCTCTTGCGTTGTGGATGCGGATAATAGGTTTTTAACAGGGTCCGTTTAAGTCTTTCCTGGTCAAAGGGTTTGATTAATATGGTGTCAATATCCCTTAAATCCCACTCAGATCGGACATTTTCCTGTTGCATTGAGGTAGATACTATAAAAACCGCATTTGTCAGATCAGGGTCTGATTTTATATTCTGAATAATTTGAGGACCGTCCTGGAACTTTGGAAAGCAAGGGCAGACAATCAGTTTAAATCCACCTTGTTTAATCAGCCTATTGATATCAGAAATAGTCGAATTATACACTTTGATATCAAAATCGCTATCCTTTAAAAAGGTTTTGTATACTGATCTAAGCGCCTGAGAATCTTCAATGATTGCTGTTTTTATCATATTCTAAATCAGTATCAACCCTAAGAGAATTTGTAAAGCTAAGAATTTTGCCTTTGGAAGGATGCTCACCTTACGTCCACCGGATGGACATTGCTACAAATTATAGGATTCCTTCCACTGACCGCCAAAAACTCGTTCATTCTTCACTCAAACAATTTGGCGGCTTAATCGTTACAGGAATCAAGGGTTTGTACGCAAAGATCCATATGCTCCCGTAAGGCAATCAGCCTTCCACTGGCAAAATTCCAGTTTGTCCACATCTGTTTTTATAAAAAATACAATAATCTTTTAAAATCAGTATTGCTAAATCCATGATTCTGAATTAATTTAGGATCTAAATCTAAAGGAAAGATATATCATGAGATCTGTTTTCTTTGTCATGCTGATGGCTGTTATTTTTTTTTCCGGTTGTAAAACAATTGAACCGGAAGATTTGGTGCCGATCCCTTTGGTCGTCCCTGACAGTTTTTCTATTGATATAAACGGCAGTGAAACCATTGAGAACTGGTGGGGTATCTTTGACAGCGATGAGTTAAACATATTGATTAAAGATGCAATGGATAATAACTTTGATTTAAAGTCGCTTAAAACTAAGATTGATCAGGCAAAAGCCAAGTTAGAAAAAGAAGAGGCTTCTTTTTTTCCAGATCTTGGATTTTCATTTGGTGGGAAGAAAAAAAGAACTAAAGTTAAACCCGCGTCCAGCAGTGAATCTGCTTATGATAATAGTCATTCATGGGACGGATCGTTGACAGGGTCTTATACCGCAGATGTGTGGGGAGAAGCGCAAGCAGGAAAACGAGCTCAGGAACTTAGCCTTGATGCAGCAACCCAGGATTTAAGGGTATATAGTCAAGCATTGACAGCAGATATTGCCGAAAACTGGATTGACATTATTGCCGTACGGAACGGAAAACATATTTTAGATAATCAGATCAAAATCAACAACACCCTTTTAGAGCTTCAAAAGTTAAGGTTTGCAAATGGAAAGGCAAATGCCCTGGATGTATCTCAGCAGCGGGAAGCTCTGGCAGAGGCAAATTCTCAGCTTCCATTGCTTGAAAAACAAGAGCGTCTTTTATTGAATAACCTTGTTTTTTTGTCTGGGAAAGTTACACATAAACAAATTATAGTAAGAACAAAAATACTTCCTGGTCCTTTAGCTCTCCCCCGAGTTGGGATTCCATCGGATCTATTAGAAAATAGGCCGGATATCCAGGCTGCAAGGATGCGGCTGTCTTCAGCTCAATGGGAGATTCGTGCGGCGAAAGCAGATTTTTTACCCTCTTTTGAATTGACTGCTCAAGCCCTTTTCTCAAGTGGAAAACTTGACCTTTTTTTCCATAATTGGGTGGCAACCCTTGCGGCGAGTATTGCGGGTCCGATTTTTGATGGGGGGCTGAGAAAAGCGGAAGTTGAAAGGGTAAAAGCCCTTGCCAAAGAGCAATTAAACCTTTATGCCAAAACAGTGGCCAATGCTATTTATGAGGTTGAGAACAGCCTGATCCGCATTGAAAAACAAGATGTTTATATTAAATTGCTTGCAGAAGAGCTTGAAGTGGCAAGGATGACCTTAAAAGATGCAAGGATCCAGTACTTAAACGGTCACAGTAGTTATTTGTCCTATCTAACAGCTTGGACCAGTATTGAGCGATTAGAAAGGCAATTGGTTGGTGAACGGGCAACATATATTAAAGATAGAATAGGGCTTCACAAAGCGATTGGGTGGAGGAAAGTCCCTAAAGGTAACTAAATAGTGTTTGAACGAAAACTCACCCATCTGCTGCGTTGCTTCAAAATTTTGCCCAATTATGAGACTGGCCTCATGTACAGTAGTATATGCCGGTTTCAAAAGTCTTTGCGCCTTGCATATGGGCAACTTTGTGGGCTTTGCTCCTCTACGAGTCGCCCAAACACGGGTTTTCGGTCGGGCACTAAATAGTGACTAAAAGGGGTTTGAAAATATGAACAAACGGAGTACACAAGATGAGTGATATTGATAAATCTGGTTCTGTAATTGGACTGCTGATTAAAATTTTCTTACCTATCTGTTTAATAGCAGCAGGTATTACCGGTTGGTATTATTTTAAGTCAAAAGAATCGAAGATGAAAAGGAAACCACCTAAACAGCAGGCCGTTGCAGTAGAAATTATTTCTATGGAACTTGGGAATTATCAATGCTCAGTCAGGTCTATGGGTATGGTCAAGCCGGACAGAGAGGTTATCTTAAAGTCCAAAGTGTCAGGAGAAGTCGTATCTGTCTCTTCAAAATTTGTTCAGGGCGGCCAGATGAAAAAGGGGGAAACACTTTTAACGATAGATGATTCAGATTATAAAATAGAAGTTCAAAAAGCCCAAAGTGTACTTGACAAGGCATTGTCAGATCTTGCCATTGAAAAAGGCAGCCAGAAGATCGCAAAAGAAGAGCTCAAATTGATTAACGAAGCATCATTCGGACAAGTAAAAGCAACAGATCTGGCATTACGAAAACCCCAGCTTATCCAGGCAAAGGCTTCAATAGACAGTGCAAGGGCTGATCTTAATAAAGCCAAACTCAATTTATCCCGGACAAAAGTTCTTGTCCCATTTAATGCGCTTATTCTTGATAAACAAGTCAATTTAGGGTCTCTTGTGACAACCCAGGGGATACTTGCAACATTGGTGGATGTGGACACTTTCAGGGTTGAAGCACTTGTCCCGCCGGATCGATTGGCCGCCATTATGATAGATGAAAATTATGGCAGCAAGGCAATTATTCATTCTCAATATTCAAAACAGACATGGGGGGGGAAAGTGGTTCGAACAACCGGGAAAATAACCACCAAGAGCCGGATGGCAGGTGTGATTATTTTAGTCCCAGATCCCTTGGGATTAAACCGACCTGAAAAAGGATCGCAATTGCTTTTGGGTGATCACGTAGATGTAGAAATTGTAGGTGAAACCATAAAAAATGTTTTTTCAATACCCAGAGAAATATTAAGAGATGATAATACAGTATGGGTGTATAATTCAGGATTTCTTGAGATCAGACAGGTAAGCCTTGCCTGGAAATCAGATGGGCAGGTGTATATTGATTCTGGCATCAAATCGAAAGATAAAGTAATTACAACTGATCTGGCGGCCCCTATACAGGGAATGGCCCTGCAATTGGTATCAGGAGATCGTTCATGACCCAAGGTGAAGATCAGAAGATATCAAAGGGACCCATTGCCTGGATGGCCGGCAATTCAGTGGCGGCAAATCTGATCATGGCGGTTCTTCTTGTTGGTGGCCTTTTCATGGGCCTTAATATCAAACAGGAAGTGTTTCCCGAGTTTAGTCTTGATCGAGTAAATATTTCAATCGCTTATCCCGGTGCAAGCCCTGAAGAAGTGGAAAATGGAATTCTTCTATCCATTGAAGAGGCCATACAGGATCTGGAAGGGGTTGATGAAATAACGGCTACGGCCAATGAAGGTTCTGGATTTGTTAGTGTTGAAGCCCTTGAGGGTGTCAATATAAATCGTCTGTGGCAGGAGATAAAAAGTGAAGTCGATCGTATCCAAACTTTTCCGGATGAAGCTGAAGAACCACAAGTGTCTATTGCGGCAAGAAAAAGAGAGGTTTTAAAACTGGCATTGTATGGGGATGCTTCAGAAACCACTATGCGCGCTCTGGCAGATCAGATTCGAGATCAGCTGTTGACGGATGAAGGTATCACCCAGGTTGAATTGGATGGGGTCAGGGATCGGGAAATCAAAGTGTCTATTTCAAGACAGACCCTGAGACGCTATGGCATAACACTTCAGGATATCGCGCAGACAATCTCCCGGGCTTCGGTCGAACTTGGCGGAGGAAGTATCAAAACTAAAGGCGGAGATATTCTTCTTCGGATCAGGGATCGCAAAGATTATGCAAGGCAATATGCATTGCTGCCTATTATCAGCTTAGAAGATGGCTCAAGCGTATTGCTTGAAGATATTGCAATGGTTACTGAAGGATTTGAAGAATCAGATAACTGGGCATCATTTAATGGAAAACGCTCAGTCATTATAGAAATTTACCGGGTAGGTGATCAGACACCTACTCAAGTGGCAGCCTTAGGTAAGGCAGCTGTAGAAAGGATTAATGCCAC
Source organism: Desulfobacteraceae bacterium (assembly GCA_024227235.1). GTDB lineage: Bacteria > Desulfobacterota > Desulfobacteria > Desulfobacterales > Desulfobacteraceae > Desulfobacula. The sequence goes on from JAAEKY010000215.1 coordinate 13,283, forward strand.
ACTGCCAAAAGGTGTAAATCTTGCGATTATCAGGGATCTGTCCAAGGTATTTGCTCAAAGGGCAGACCTTTTGCTTCGAAATGCCTATATCGGACTTGGATTGGTGTTTTTATTCCTGGCACTCTTTCTTGAAATTCGTCTGGCATTCTGGGTCAGTTTAGGGATACCCATTTCTTTTCTAGGGTCTTTTATATTTCTTTCTCCGACTGGTTTTTCCATTAACATCGTCAGCATGTTTGCCTTTATTGTTACATTAGGCATTGTGGTGGATGATGCCGTGGTTGTAGGAGAAAATATTTATTTTTGCAGGCGCCAGGGCGTACCGTTTCTTGAAGCTGCCATCAGGGGAACCAAAAGTATTGCCATGCCGGTGGTGTTCAGTGTAATCACCAATATGGTGGCATTTGTACCTTTAATGTTTGTCCCGGGTTTTATGGGAAAAATTTTTAAAACCATCCCCTTTGTTGTGATCGCCGTGTTTGGCGTTTCCTTAATTGAGAGCCTTTATATTTTGCCTGCCCATCTAAGCCATAGAAGCCGTCGGCCTTTATTTTTTCCATTGAATTATGTTGAAAAATGGCAGCAACGGTTCAGCACATTTTTTGAAATGTTTGTCAAAAAATACTACGGCTGGGTTTTATTTACGCTTTTGCACTATCGTTATGCCGTCATTGCTTTTGGAATTGCATTACTCTTGATAACGGCCGGCTTTGTTTCTTCAGGCCGTATGGGAATAGAAATGTTTCCCAAGGTAGAGTCTGATTATGCATTTTGTGAAGCCACGATGCCGTATGGTACGCCTGCCGGAACCTTAAAAAAGATTGAACAACAGCTTGTTCAAAGTGCGCACAAGGTTGTTCAAGAAAATGGGAAACAAGATCTTTCTACCGGTATTTTTTCTCAGGTCAACAATAATCAGATCCGGGCTAGAATTTATTTAACTGATCCGGATGTCCGTCCGGTGGGCACCTCAGAAGTAACGAATATCTGGCGAAAGAAAGCAGGAAAGATTCCCGGAATTGAAACCATTGCCTTTGAGTCGAATAGAGGCGGACCTGGATCTGGTAAAAATCTGACAGTGAGCTTAAGTCATAGAGACAGGAACATGCTGGACAGAGCAGGGGGGGACCTGGCTAAAAGCCTTGGCAGTTATCCAATTGTCCACGATATTGATGATGGCTCAGCGAAGGGGAAAAAACAATTTGATATTACCTTAAGCCCTGCTGGAAAACAAATGGGATTGACCTCAAGAGAGGTGGCAAATCAGATCCGTCATGCATTTCAAGGGGTGTCTGCGGTAAAAAATCAGCGGGGCCGCAACGAGGTGACGGTCAGGGTTTTATTGCCTGAAAAAGAACGAATGTCTGAATCAACCTTTGAGGAATTAGTTTTATTGGCACCCAATGGTGAAATTTTGCTTCGAAATGCTGCACAAACTATAACAGGAAGAGCCTATACCTCCATAAAAAGGACGGATAGCCGTCGCGAAATATCTGTCACAGCTAATGTGAGACCCCCCTCTCAGGCTGAGAACATATTAAAGGATATGAAAAAACAGATCCTTCCGGACCTTTTGGGCAGATACCCTGGCCTGTCTTATAGTTTCAAAGGGCATCAGGCAAGTATCCGGGAAAGTATTTCAGCACTTTTGAGAGGTCTTGGAATTGCCATGATATGTGTTTTCGCACTGTTAGCCATTCCATTTAGGAGCTATTTGCAACCGTTTATTATTATGTTCTGTATTCCTTTTGGTATGATCGGTGCCATAGCGGGTCATCTTGTAATGGGGTACTCTTTGTCTATCATGAGTCTGTTTGGACTGGTCGCCATGTCTGGGGTTGTTGTGAATGATTCTCTTGTGTTGATTGATTTTGCTAATCGCCGGTATCGAGAAGGAGTGAGACCATTATATGCAGTTCATGCGGCAGGTATACAGAGGTTCAGGCCTATTTTGTTGACCACTTTAACGACGTGTGGAGGATTGGCACCGATTATTATAGAAACATCCAGGCAGGCAAGATTTCTAATCCCTATGGCGATATCTCTTGGATTTGGTATTTTGTTTGCCACATTTATCACCCTTGCAATGGTGCCATGCCTTTATATGATCCTTGAAGATATCAAAGGCCTGTTTGGTTCAAAAAAATCAAGCCGTTAAATCCAAACCTTTTCAGGCAGGTATTACAAAAATTATGATTGATTCATAATTTCTAATAGTATAACGTAAAAATGTGCTATTCCTGAGTTAGCGAAACTTTTTAATTAAAAATTATTAAGGCAAACTTAATATGTCAAAAATTATGATCATTGATGATGACAAACATGTTTGCAATACGCTTGCGAAAAGATTTGAAAGACTGGACCATAGTGTTGACTGTTCTTTTACATTGGAAGAGGGGCTAAATAATATATTTGCAAATGAGTTTGATGTTTTATTTCTTGATGTCAATCTCCCGGATGGAAATGGCCTTGACGCCATTGAAGCCATCAATGACCATCCTATTCCGCCTGAAATAATTATTATGACAGGAGACAGTGATCTTGAAGGTGCGGCACTGGCAATAAAATTAAAGGCTTGGGACTACATTCAGAAAACCGGATCATACAAAGAGTTTAAATTGTCTTTGCTCAGAGCTATACAATACAGACACCAAAAACAATCTAATGCATATGAACAAACAATTAAAAGAGAATTAATTATTGGAAAGAGCCATAAAATCAAAGCCAGCATTAAGTATGTCTCTAAAGCGTCCAATAATGATGTCCCTGTATTGATTACCGGTGAAACAGGAACAGGAAAAGAACTTTTTTCAAAAGCGATTCACGAAAACAGCCATCGAAAAGAAAATGATTTTGTTGTTGTTGATTGTGCGGCATTGCCGGAGCATCTTGTGGAAAGTGTTCTTTTTGGACATTCAAAAGGATCTTTTACCGGCGCTGATACAGATAGAGTGGGATTAATAAGATTGGCAGATGGAGGCACTCTTTTTCTTGATGAAGTAGGAGAGTTGCCTATAGAGATTCAAAAGAAATTTTTAAGGGCACTTCAGGAAAAAAGGTTTCGACCTGTGGGGAGCAAGGTGGAAATTTCCAGTGATTTCAGGGTGGTGGCTGCCACGCATCGTGACATACCCAAAATGGTGAAAGAAAAACAGTTCAGAGAGGATTTCTATTTTAGAATTGCTTCAATAAAAATTGAAATCCCCCCTTTAAGACGTCGTAAGTCAGACATTCCTCTATTGACGGAATATCACTTAGACCGGAAAAGCAAATTTTATAATGAATCCCCCCATGAAGTATCAGATGAGTTTATGGCCGATCTTATGAGATATGACTGGCCCGGCAATGTTCGCGAATTGTTTAACACAATAGATTATGCTTGCAGTGATGCTTTTCAGGAATCAATTTTGTTTCCCAACCATTTGCCGGATCAAATTCGCGTTTTTAATATCCAGAAAAAAATAGAAAAAACCTATCAATTAAAAAACCAACCCGATTTTGTTGAAAAAAGAATGTCTCCTGTTGAAACACTAGGCCTTAAAGAGTTTATTGAAAAAATGAAATATAAATATATCGCTGATCTGATATCCTATACAAAAGGAGATATAAAAACAGCGTGTCAGTTGTCATCCCTTTCTAGGGGGCATCTTTATTCTTTATTAAAAAAATTTAAAATTAATGAAAATTAAAATCATCGCTTTTTTAGAAACGATTCATTCAATTACATTAACCAAACAGTGTATACCACCTTTGAAGGTTGTGGTTTCGCTGGGGACGATAACAACCTTGTATCCCACTGACTTGAAATCAGCTATGTTTTTTGAATAAGATTATTCTCAGTTCTAAGAAGGCTCTTGCTTGGTTATCGGCATAAGAAGCATCTTTTGCCCTGATCTCTTACCAATATATACGGAATACTGTTTATATCATATTGATCAAAAAATTCTTGATTAAACACCGTCCTATGAGTTATAAAATGATTGAGAAGTTTGTAAAAAGTTATCTTGCGATTTTAATTTTGGCAAGTCCAGAAGAGCCAGAAACCTAATCGGATCTATTGGGGGATTTTAAAACAAATTCATAGCAATTGCGTTGAACTTTCATTTGGCGACCAGGCAAAAGAGGTTTTAATAACCAGAAAAATCATAGATATTGATCAGGCATCGGAGTTCAAATCAGTTTATAAAATGAAAAGGAATTTATATGAAACAAAAAAAGATTTTAGTTGTTGATGATGAAAAAGCCATACTTCTGTTGTTAGAAACCGCTTTTTCAAGAGCAGGGTATGAAGTATTGATTGCAACAAGAGCGGAAAAGGCTTTAGCGTTGTTAGAAAATGAAGAAGTTCATGTCATGTTTTTAGATCTAAATATGTCAGAAATGAATGGTCTCGATTTGTGCGCCAATATTAAAAAAATTATGCCAATTTCCGTTGCGTACGCCATGACGGGTTATGCTTCACTCTTTGGACTTTCTGATTGTTTAGATGCTGGTTTTGATGATTATTTTAAAAAACCGGTTGACTTAAAAGTTTTGATTAAAGCTGCTGAAGATGCTTTTATTAAAATCGAAAGATGGAAAAAAGGGTGAGAAGTCAAAAAAGACAATGCCCCTTGTAACCGCGTAGCGTAAATATAGGAAGCCCCTGGTGGAATTGAGTAAAAGTGTTAGATCCTGCGATGCGGTTGCTAATATTAAAAAAAGAAAGAATAATTAAAAATATACTTTAAAAATTCTTTATAAGAATAATTAATTTTAAAAGAAGATTGCAGTAAAGCCATATTTCTGATCTCTTGAATATAATAATCTCCATCCATTTTTTTTGACTGTCATTTTTTTCTGACTGTCATTTTTTTCTGAATAACAAATAACCCTTTGTTTTTAAACAAAATTTAATGCAATCATATCTATGATAGACCATAAAATTTCGTCTAAGCTGTCATTTTTTTCTGACAAATTATGACAATAGCAGGTTTTCTATAACTGACTGAATTTTTTAAATAAATTTGTCAAAATGCTCTTTGGCACAAAACTTGTAATACTTCTTTCTTGAAAAGCCTAAAGAAATTAGATTTGTGATTTACGATATAGGAGAAATTGTATATGAATCTTGTACTGTTTATTCACGAGGATTCTTCAGAAAATGGGATACAGCTTAAAAATCATATTCAACAAGAAATTAATGGGATTGATCTCCAAATTTTTCAGACGTTTAATTCGTTAAAATCAAGATTAAAGTGTTTTTCCCACTATAGAGATAGAGATATATTTATATTATTAGCAGAGTCTAAAAAGCGATGGAATGAACTCGTCTCTTTGATTGATCTATTGGAAGATAAACGCATTATATTAATACTTCCAGATGATTCAAAAATCACCATATCGGGAGCTCATAAATTATTCCCACGCTTTTTTACTTTTGTAAATGATACCTATGATGACCTTGGGGAAGTGCTAAAAAAGATGATCAAGAAGGAAAAAATAAAAACAACGAATTAGGGAGGTAATCAAGAATGAGCCAATCGGTAGAAACAACGGACCAGGTAATAAAGGCCACCTTAGTTAAGACGGGTAAATATCTGACATTTACCCTTAATGAAGAAGAATACGGGATCGGTATTCTCAAGGTAAAAGAAATTATAGGCATGATGCCCATTACCTCTGTCCCCCGTACGCCAGAATTTGTAAAAGGGGTGGTTAATCTACGCGGGAAAGTCATCCCGGTAATGGATTTAAGACTGAAATTTGATATGGGGGAGATACCCTATACCGAGCGGACCTGCATTATAGTTGTTGAAATTGAATCTGATGCAACCATTGTCCTTATCGGTATTGTGGTTGATGCTGTATCCGAAGTTTTAAATATCAGTGAAGAAGAAATAGAAGATGCCCCTCAATTTGGAACATCGCTTGACACCAACTATATCCTTGGTATGGCAAAAATGGAAGGTGGGGTCAAAATACTGTTAGATATTGATAAAGTTTTGAGCCAGGAAGAGGTGACACAGATTGAGGACGTCGCTTAATTTATAAAAGTTTAATTAATTTAAGGAGAGACACATGTTTAAAAATATGGGGTTAAAATTTAAAATTATCCTTGGCAGCAGTGTAACTCTGGTTCTGATGGTGATACTGGGTATTGTCAGCATCAATGCCACTAAATCTTTGACTGAGTCCAACGAGAAAGTGGACCATACACATGTTGTTATTGCCAAAGCCAATGACATCATAGCTTCTGGTGTAGACATGGAAACGGGTATGAGAGGGTACCTTCTGGCAGGAAAAGAAGAGTTCCTTGGTCCATACAATGGCGGAAGGGAAAATTTTTACAAGTTGGTCGCGTCTTTGTCAAAGACCGTTGATGATAATCCGGCACAGGTTCAGCTTCTTTCAGAAGTTAAAACCAATATTGATGCCTGGCAAAAAGATGTCACTGAAGTTCAAATTGCCTTGCGACGGAAAATCGGGGATGCCAAGACCATGAATGATATGGCCCATTTAGTGGCTCAGGCCAAGGGTAAACAGTATTTTGATAAATTTCGGGCCCAAATAAAAACATTTATTGAAAGGGAGGCTGGCTTGATGGAGAAACGGAAAAATGCAGCCAAAGCCCTGAAACTTGATTCGCAGCAAAATATCAATACATATAAAGAACTCAATAATTGGGTTGAGCATACCTATAAAGTCATTATGCAGGCCAATGATATCATCGCAGCCGGTGTAGACATGGAAACCGGTATGAGAGGGTATCTTTTAGCAGGAAAAGACGAGTTTCTTGATCCTTACAAAGGCGGACAGAAAAAGTTTTATGAATTGATCGCATCTCTTTCCAAGACCGTGAATGACAACCCTGCTCAGGTCAAACTCTTAGATGAAGTTAAAACCAATATCGATGCCTGGCAAAAAGATGTCACTGAAGTTCAAATTGCTTTGCGACGGAAAATCGGGAATGCTAAAACCATGGATGACATGGCAGACCTTGTTGCCGAAGCAAGAGGAAAGAAATACTTTGATAAGTTCCGCGGCCAGATAGGAACCTTTGTAGACAGAGAACAAAAACTCATGGATGAACGAAAAGCCGGGGCAAAAAAAACATCCAGTAGTTCCATGTACATGATCATTGGTGGTGTAATTCTTGCCATCGTTTTTGCACTTGTTATATCTTTATTGCTTGCCAATTCTGTGGCCAGTCCATTCAGAGCAATCTTTCAGGGACTTAAAACCTTTAGTGCAGGAGAGCTTGATAGTGTGAAAGTAAGGTTCCAGGAAGTGATTGAAGGCTTGACATCTGGATCTAGCCAGGTATCCCAGGCAAGCGGTCAGATTGCTTCAGGCAGCTCCCAGCAGGCCGCCAGCTTAGAAGAAACATCATCAACATTGGAAGAAATTTCAAGTATGACCAATAATAATGCGGAAAACGCAAGCCAGGCCAATACGTTGATGCAGAACGCCAATAGCGTGGTTACCGAGGCCAACCAATCCATGGACGATCTGACCCGATCCATGGAGGAAATTTCCAAGGCCAGTGAAGAAACATCCAAAATTGTTAAGACGATTGACGAAATTGCCTTCCAAACCAATCTGCTTGCTTTAAATGCAGCCGTTGAAGCTGCCAGAGCCGGAGAAGCAGGCGCTGGGTTTGCCGTTGTTGCCGATGAGGTCAGGAATCTTGCCATGCGTGCTGCAGATGCGGCAAAAGACACGTCCGAACTCATTGAAGGAACAGTAAAAAAAGTCAATGATGGTGCCACACTTGTTGGAAAAACAAATGAAGCGTTTAAACAGGTTACTGACAGTTCAGCAAAGGTCGGGGCACTGGTGGCTGAGATCAGCTCTGCATCCAAAGAACAGGCAGATGGGATCAACCAGGTGACTACGGCAGTATCTGAAATGGATAGCGTCGTACAGCAGAACGCAGCAGGTTCAGAGGAACTGTCTTCACAGGCGAGTGAATTGAGTAACAAAGTGAATATTATGCTGGAAATAGTAGAAGGTGAAAAAGGTGATGGTAGTACCAATGTACAGATGCTCGCACATGATTCGAATACAATTAATCCACAAAAGAGACGACAGACGAGTCTTGCAGCTATACCCAAGAAAAACAGAGAAGTCCGCCCGGAACAAGTGATTCCGTTTGATGATGAAGAAAGTTTCGAAGATTTCTAACACGTAAGTCATTTTATTGGCACAGGGTATGGCAAGTATATACCCTGTGCTGCTAAAATAAACTTTTCGTAGCAAAATTCATTAAACAAGTTAAAAAGACCTAAATTAAAGGCCGACTATGAGTGCTGAAGCGATTGAAAATTTAATAGAAAAGTTCAATCGCACTTTTCGTTTAAAAGGTTTTCAACCATTTTTGTCATTTCAGATTTTACAACTGGTTTCAGGAGCAGCCCATTGGCACCGATATCCACCCCCCTTTTTGGTGTTAGCTTATCGCTAAATCCTGTGCAGATAATGATTGGTAATTTCGTATCTACTTTTCTGATTGCTTGAATCAACCGATCCCCCGTCATTTCTGGCATGGTCATGTCTGTAATTATAAGATCATATGAAATCTTACTGGCAATAGATTCAGTAAACTTAGACTGTGATAATATAACTGAATCATAATTGAATTTGTATGTCGCAAAGGATAACAGGGCCAAAGCGGTCAGACCTGTTACAAAAATAGTTAAGGAAAGTTTATTTGAAAATTTTATTGATACCTCTTTTATTTATTAAGTTCAATAAATCAACAATATCTTTTTGCATTCAATTGAATATAGGTAACTGAATTTAAATAGAAGCGGTGATTCATATCAGTACAAAAATTGAAAGGGTATCAATGGCTTAATTATCAAAAAGGATGTTGACAGCCAGAACGCACAAATAGCATAATTGTCTTCATGGAAACTATATGGATTATTGGAGCGGGTCGTTTTGGATTAAAGGCATTAGATCAATTGTCAAGACAACATAAGGATTGGCAGTTTGTACTGGTGGACAAAAAATTGGAGGCCCTGGAAAAATTAAAAGAGGCTAATATATCAATTGAGCAAACAGATGGTGCCCGGTTTTTACTTGATCATCTGAAACCCGGAACAAATGTGTCATGGATTATCCCGTCACTTCCCCTTCATCTGGCATGGGAATGGTGCCGGATGAAAATGGGGACAGATAGAATTGAGCAAATTCAAGTTTCTTCAAAAATTGATTCTTTTTTGCCCCACCCGATTCATGGGACTAACAAAGATATCTATGTGAGCAATGCTGATTTTATATGTCCCTCTAATTGCAATGAGCCTGAAGAATTTTGCACGGTTACCAAAGGTCCCAGAAAAAAAGATATGTTCAGACGGTTAAAAGAATTGCAATTTAAAGATTATACTTCCATTGTTCTGCGCAGTAAGCAGATAGGCGCAGGAATCGGAGGGTATACCCCTGATTCTCTTTTTTCTTTTTTAGAAAAAGTAGCCGCTCACACAGGTCTTCTTCTTCTTTGTACAGCTTGCCGATGCCATGGCGTTATTACAGGGGTAAAGCGGCTATAAATATTGACTTGCGTAACAAAAACTTGATAAAAGCCTAATTAAAAAAGGATAGGTCTATGCAAAAGATAGGTAAGGATTATATTGTATTCCCTTTAGATTTTTCTTCTTTAAGAGAAGCAAAAGAGTATGTGAAGCTGCTTGATGGGAATGTTGGGATGTTTAAAATTGGGCTGGAGCTGTTTATTGACCAGGGACCGTCTGTGATTCAAATGGTAAAAGAACTAACACAGGCAAAAATATTTCTTGATCTTAAACTTCATGATATCTCTGCCACAGTTCAAAGGGCCATGGCAAGGGTCGCAAATTTAGGGGTTGATCTTGTCACAGTCCATTGCTCATCCTCAAAAAAAATGCTTGAAAAGGCAGTTGAAGGGGGAAAAGGACAAACAGGGGTTTTGGGTGTTACGCTTTTAACAGACAACGATAATGATACAGTAAAGGCCTGTGGGTTTAAGGATACATATGTACAAGATACTCAAGCTTTGGTAATCAAACGAGCAGCAATGGCTTATGATGCTGGATGCAAAGGAGTGGTCTGCTCTGGAAAGGAAGTCCATAAGATAAAGAAACAGTTCGGAGAATCATTTCTGACAGTAACGCCGGGGATCAGGCCTGCATGGACACTTCTTGAAAAGGATGATCAAAAAAGAGTCACTACCCCGGGCCAGGCGATTAGGCTTGGCAGCGACCTGATTGTTATTGGTCGGCCCATAAGAGATGCCAATGATCCTGCCAAGGCTGCACAAAAAGTTATTGAAGAGATTGAGGCAGCCTTAAAATAAAGCGCTTATTTTTCTTGATCAAGTTTAAATGCTGAGTGAAGCGTTCTGACAGCAAGTTCAGCATATTTTGCAAGGATAACGCAGGAGATCCTGATTTCAGATGTGCTGATCAAACGGATATTAATATTTTCAGACGCCAATGCCTGGAACATGGTAGCGGCCACACCAGAATGACTTTTCATCCCAAGTCCGATAACTGAAACCTTAGCGATTTCTTCAGCAGTTAGAATATCAGAAGAACCGATTTCTTTGGCAACCTTTTGAGAGATCTGTTTTGCTTTATCAAAGTCATCTTTTGTTACGGTAAAGGTCACATCGGTTTCACCACCGGATCGTGTGTTCTGGATAATCATATCCACACTGATTTCCGCTTCAGCTAATGGCGTGAATATTTTTGCTGAGACACCGGGTTGGTCAGGCACTTTTTTTAAGGTAATTCTGGCTTCATTCATATCACAGGTAATACCCGACACAACGACACTTTCCATATCTGCACTTTCATTAACGACCATGGTTCCTTCCTCCTCATTGAATGATGATCTGACATGTACGGGTACATTATATTTTTTTGCAAATTCAACGGATCGAATCTGGAGAACCTTGGCACCCAATATGGCCATTTCAAGCATTTCGTCGTAGGTTATTTTATGGATTTTTCTTGCAGTGCTGCACACTCTTGGATCTGTGGTGTATACGCCATCCACATCTGTGAAGATTTCACAGACATCTGCATCCAAAGATGATGCAATTGCAACAGCTGATGTATCAGATCCACCGCGTCCCAGTGTGGTGATAGATCCATCCTCATCTGCCCCCTGGAATCCTGCAACCACGGCAATATATCTTTTATCAAGAAATTGTTTAATATTTTTACCGTCAATATTTAATATTCTTGCTTTTCCAGATGATTTATCCGTCTTAATACCTGCCTGGAAACCAAGAAAAGATTTTGCTTTATAGCCTCGTGACTTGAAGACCATTGCAAGAAGCGCTGCAGTTGTCTGCTCACCTGTTGCAAGAAGGACATCAAGTTCGCTTTTGTCAGGCACATTAGACGCTTGTTGTGCAAGGCCGATGAGACTATCGGTTACACCTGCCATAGCAGAGAGTACCACAACAACTTTATCTCCTTGATCGTGTGCTTTCAGAACTCTGTCAGCCACATGATTAATACGGTCAATGTCTGCAACAGATGTCCCCCCATATTTTTGTACCCTTAACGCCATAATAACTCCAGAATTTAGAAATTAATAAAATTCATGAAAATAATCTGCTTACCAGATTTGATCCACCTTGTCCATAGGCGAAAACGGAAATTATCCTGTTATACTGTTCATCAAATTTAAAATTGATTTCAATATCAAATTGAAATGAAATATCGTTCAAGATTTGGGGCCACTCAACAACAATAATATTGTTGTCATCAATAAGGTCGTCAAATCCGATAAATTCAAGTTCATCTACAGAACCTAATCGGTAAAGATCAAGATGACATAAGGTGAATTTTTTTGCTGGATACTCATTAATGATATTAAATGTCGGGCTGGTAATATAATATTTTTTTGACACCCCAAGTCCTTTTGCAAGCCCCTGGACAAAAGTCGTTTTGCCGGCTCCTAATTCGCCGATAAGAGCAATGGACAGTCCCTTAGAGATGTTATTCCCTATTTTTTTTCCCAGTGCCAGTGTGTGGTTTGATGTCTTTGATTCTATGGTTTTCATAATAGATGCTGGTGAATAGTTTCTGGTATAATTTGAACCATATCTGATGCTATAAAGCCAAAATCCCCCATATTTCGGGAGAGAATGTCTCCACATAGGCCATGGATGAAAACGCCTGCAAGACTTGCCTGATCCACGGTAAGTCCTTGGGCACTAAACCCTGCTATTATACCGGTCAGCACATCTCCCATTCCGCCGGAAGCCATTCCAGGATTGCCTGTGGGGCAAATATATGATCTGCCATTTGGAAGGCTGATAATCGTTTGGGCGCCTTTTAAAATAAGGATGCTATTATACTCTTTGGCAAATTGGGAGGCAAACTCGATTCTGTTTGCCTGAATCTCTTTAGTTGTTACATTACAAAGCCTTGCCATTTCACCAGGGTGGGGCGTTAACACGGCTGGTGCCTTTTTCTTTTTTAAGACCGTTAGGTTATCCGCGATACAATTGATGGCGTCTGCATCTATTATCAGCGGGACTTTGACTTTTTGAATAATTTTTTGAACTAATTTTTTTGTTCCGGTGTTCGTGCCAAGGCCAGGGCCAATGGCAAGGGCTTGTTTATCTTTTAAAAGTGTTTGAATCTTGTCAAAACAATTATCTGTTAAGAGTCCTTTTTCTTTTTCCGGTAAAGGATGGGTCATGGGTTCAATAACCTGGGGCTCAATGATTTTATTGAGGCTTTTGGCGATTCCTAAAGTCACAAGGCCTGTTCCGCATCGCATGGCTGCATTGGCGCAAAGCGCGGAGGCACCTGTTTTTCCTGTAGATCCGGCAATGACCAATACATGGCCGAAACTGCCTTTATGGCTGTTAAATTCTCTTGAAGGAAAAAAGGGTTTGATCTCTTCTTTATTGATCAAAGAAAGTGGTATATTTTTTTCTTTTTCAATAAAAAAAGGGATACCAATGTCAATTATGTCTAATTCTCCGGTATACGTATTTCCCGGATAGAGAATATGACCGATTTTTGCAAAAGCGAACGTAGCTGTTGCATGGGCTTTCACAGCAACACCCAAAGGCTGGCCTGTATCAGAATGAAGGCCGGATGGAATATCGATTGAGAAAATGGGTTTTTTGCTACGATTTATTAATTCAATCGCATCCTTGAAAAATCCTCGGACATCTGAATTAAGCCCTGTGCCTAAAATGGCATCTATGAAAAGGTCATGGTGGATAATTTGGGTTTTTTGATGCTTAAACGTATCTATATTGGGGATTTCAATAATGCCACGGGTAGAAGCTTTATTGCATAATGTTTGATATAGATCCATATTAAATTTTGCATCGCCAGTCACTTTTTTTTTTGAAGATAGTAAAAAAACGGTGACATCAATTCCTTTTTCCATTAAATACCGGGCAATAACAAATCCATCTCCGCCATTATTGCCTCTTCCGGCGATCACAGCGACTTTTTTTGATCCGATATCTTTAAACTTTCTCATCAGGAAATCAAATGCGCCTCTTCCGGCATTTTCCATTAAAACTATGCCGGGTAACCCAAAAGATTCAATGGTTTGCTTATCCATATCCTGCATTTGACTGGCAGTTACAAGAAACATGTCATTCCTCCCATGAATGGATGTTGTGGATGAAATCAAGAGACCTTTGAATACTGCTCCCTTTTGCCCAATTGCCACGGAATATTAAAATGATAATCTTCAAAATATTCAATATATTCCTCCGGTTATAATTTTAATCTTCCTTGCAATAAAACAAAATTGAACAGTATTCAAAGGTCTCATCAATAGGGCAGTTTAATAATAAATTTGGTATTTTTTTGAGGTGTCGATTCTACCATCATTTCACCTTTATGATCTTTGACAATAATGAAATAGGAAACAGAGAGACCTAATCCTGTTCCTACTCCAACTGCTTTAGTCGTGAAGAAGGGCTCAAATAATCTTTTTTTGGTTTCTTCTTCAATCCCGTGACCATTATCTTCGATTTCAACACAGGCGAAAGTACCTTCTTTATAAAGTCGAATGATAAAATGAGGTGAAAATGATTTTTCTTTAATATCAAACATCGCTTCAGCCCCATTTTTTAAAATATTTAAAAAAACCTGCTGAATTTTATTTTTATCACAACGTACAGGGGGGGCGGTATCAAATTCTTCTATGATTTTGATGAGTTTAAAATCATACTGTTTTTTAAGGTTATAGTCGCTTTTGGCGAGCTCAATGGTTTTTCTCAAAACGGTTGAGAGATCGTGAGCCTCGATTATGGCATCACTTTTTCTAGCAAAGCCAAGCATATTTTTAACAATTCTTGCCGCCCGGTTTCCCGTTTCATTGATCAGGTCTAATTTTTGAAGGATCTCTCTTTTTTCCATATAAGCGCGAATATTATCCATTGAAATCCCCACTTCCCTGGCTGCATTTACATTCGCTTTGATATCCAGAGAAATTCTATTTTGAACCACTTGGGCATTTTGCATCATGCCGGCAAGGGGGTTATTAATTTCATGCGCCATTCCTGCGGCGAGTCCACCAATGGACAACATTTTTTCAGATTGTATCATCATTTCTTCAAGGCGAACCTGGTCGGTGATATCGTCCATACGAATAACAACACCATCCACTTCATTGGTCTTCAAAGGATAGATAATAATATCTTCATAGCGTGTTTCTTTACCCGTGAAATATTTTTGTCTTAATTGAGTTTTAATCTTGTTGAATTTAATACTTTCTTTTATTTCATCTATATTTTGAGAGAGCCTTGGAAAAACATGTATAAGGTTCTTTCCTTTAGCCTCCCCAGCTTTAATTGTTGTTTCAAGCTCGGCCTGAGAATTCCACTGGGTAACCATCCTGTTTTTATCCACCCCCACAAGAATTGATGGCATAGAGTTAATGATATTGTAAAGATAGTTCTCTACAACATCGAGCTCATCAAGGGATTGTTTTCGTTCAATGGCAAGCGCTATATGATTTGAAGCAGAGACAATAATATCAATATCTTTTTTTGCAAAGGTGCTTGGGTCTGAGTAGCTTTGTATGGCAACCACTCCAATGACATCTTTTCTAACAATTAGAGGAACTCCAATCCAGACTTTTGACAATCGTCCAATGGTTCTTTTTTCATCAGCTCTTTGTTTTAGCTGTTTTTCATTTAAATAAACAGGGCGTTTTTTTGCGATCACTTCACTGGTTAAGGATTTACCTTCTGCAAAGGAAAGATCTTCGTAACGGGTATCTTTAAATTCATCAATATGAAAGGGAAAATGGATGATATTTTTTTTGGGGTTGAAAATAGCAATATAGAAATTTGGCAACTTCATCAGCCTGTTCAATGAATCATAGATAGACTGATAAAGCGCGTTTAAATCATTGGTTGCATTCACAGCATTTGAGATATCAAAAAGGGTCTGGGTCAGTTTTTCAGAAAATGTTTTTTTTTCAGCTTGTTTTTCGAGTTCTACAATACGCTTTTCAAGTTCTTTATATGTAGGTTTATTACCCATTGTAAGCCCTTAAATTTAACATAGAAACAAACAATTTTGATGGCCATTAAAATATGTATAACCAAAATAATTTTAGTAGTTTTACATAATTTGATTTAAATGAAAAGCCAATTATATGAATTTTAGTGGCGTTTTACCATTTGGCAAAATGCTCTTCTACCACACCACCAACGTGAGAAAGGTGAAAAGTAGGGTTGTCTTTTGTTTTTATTGAGCCTTCAAAAGACCCACAGGGTTGTATAAACTTGCTTATTATAATACCAAGATTATCATTCGCCCTTCGAATCCCTTCAGGTGAGAATCTAAGGTTGATCAGATCATCTTTGCTTTTAATACGCCATGGCTGTTCAGGGTTCTTGGTGTCATATTGGAATGTCATATCTTTTTGTTTATAGGGGGTACCGTTGATCCAGACTATATTTTCCTGTAAACCATTCTCATAAACACCAGAGGAAAAATTAAATCCAATTTGAGCACCATCATCGGAAAATCCTGCACCACATGCCCAGTTCCAAAATGTTTGTCTAGGGTAAAACCCATGGGTCCAGTCAAATACAGCAAAGGTATTTTTAGACGAAAGGTTAAAGCTTTTTTTATTGATAGTGATGTTTCCTTTTGCTTTTAGTCCGGCAGTTTTTGATGTAAAGGCAGGTTTGCTATTTTTCATAGGCATCAAAAAATGCATAGGCGAAATACCGCTATCCGGTTCAATAACCTTGATGTCAGCGATAAGGGATTTTCCCGGCAGAAAAAAAGAGGTATTAATTGTGCTTTGAACCGGTTTTTTATGATGGGTAAGGGTAAGTTTTCCTCTAAGGCTTTTATAACTGCAAACACCGTTTTCAGGGTTCCGGTCATATCGAACCTGTCCGACAGGTGGGAATACAAGAGAATGATTCATCATTTTTTGCTCTTTTCTATCGAACCCAAAGGCAAATGCACTGGCAATATATCCAAGGTGCACCACAGCACACCCGAAAATAATATCTGGATGAATAATCCCCATATAACACCAGCGTTTTTCTTTAAACCGTTCAAAAGAAAAGAAATGGTTGTCTAACTCTAATAAATCTTTGGTATCCGGATAGTCAAAATTGCCAGACCATTGAAAAGGAGGTACAATGTTCTTCTCGTTTTTATGTGTCATTTATCCATAACTTCCCTATATCTGAAACAAGAGACAAGATGATCATTGACCATGCCGACGGCCTGCATATGAGCATAGATAATAGTCGACCCCACAAATTTAAATCCCCGCTGTTTTAAATCTTTTGAAAAGATATCAGATTCTTTAGTTGTCGCCGGTATTTGATCAAGCGTTTTAAAAGAGTTTATCTTTTGTGCTCCATCCACAAACTGCCAGGAGTATGAATTAAACGATCCAAATTCTTCCTGGATTTTAATAAATGCCTGAGCATTTGTCACAGCGGCATTGACTTTGAGTTTGTTTCGAATAATACCAGGGTCCAAAAGGAGTTCCTTGATTTTCTTTGGCGTGAATCCAGCGACTTTTTCTACATTGAAATTGGCAAATGCTTTTTTATAGCCGGGTCTTCTTTTAAGGATTGTTAGCCAGGAAAGTCCTGCCTGAGCACCTTCTAAAATGATAAATTCAAAAAGTTTTTGATCATCATGGACCGGAACACCCCATTCTTCGTCGTGATATTTGATATAAATGGGATCATTCGTTGGCCAGGGGCATCTTTCCATAGTTTTTTCCTGAATATGATTTAATAATCCACTTTTTTCCTTAATTCTTTGGTCCGGCCGCGTTTGGTCTTGCTGTCCAGTCGCTTTTTTACTGCATTCTTTTTAGGCCTTGTTTTTTTCCGTTTCTTTTTTGTAGCAAGCGCACTTTGTATAAGAGATTGCAACCTTTTCAGGGCATCTTCCCTGTTCTTTTCTCTGGTTCGGAAACTTTGTGCTTTAATCACAATTATACCCGTTTTAGAAATCCTTTGGTCATTCAAATTTAATAATTTACTTTTTACTTTATCGGGCAGGCTGGATTCATGGATATCAAATCTTAGATGGACTGCACTTGAAACTTTATTTACATTTTGACCGCCTGCGCCCTGGGCCCGGATAGCCTGGAATACAATTTGAGATTCCGGGATGCTTATATTATTATTTATTATTATCATATTAGGTCCAACTGTGATCATTTTAAAAAGTGTTTGTTATTGATTTATGAAAATTTTAAGGCCCTGTCAACGCGAGATAAACTATCTTCACAGGTTTGTTGCCGTTCAATTTATATTTTTATAGTATTTACCAAGGTTAAAAAATATTTTTAATCTGGATAATTTGCCATAACAGATTTCATATAACCCGTTCCAGGCAGATTAACTTACGTTCGCCGGATGGACATTGCAACAAATTCTAACCTGAAGGTCACACGTAACCTAAAGGTCACACGTAAATATGTTCCGTTATCCTTAAAATGCATATAGGAGTGCAGCAATCTAATTATAATATTTTATTTCGGAACATTAATATGAGAACTGGTATAGTAAAATTGATAGGGCGGATAAGACACCTTGGATCGGAACGGGTTTGTGTGAATTATTTAGAGAATATGATTCTTATATCAGCTTTTAATAGATGATTTTGACTTTTCAACGAATAATGAATATATTATCGTTTGGTTTTTTTTAAGTTAAATGAGTGGAGAAATTAAAAGAGATAAATATGAAAAAACCTGAGGTTAAAATAGGATCAGGATATGATGTTCACAGGTTTGCATCCGGCAGAAAATTAATTTTAGGCGGTATAGAAATTGCTTTTAACTGGGGCTTGGCAGGGCATTCTGATGCAGATGTTTTAATTCATGCTGTTTGCGATGCTATTTTAGGCGCAGCGGGCCTAGGGGATATTGGAGAACATTTTCCTGATACGGATTCCGCGTATAAGGGAATTTCAAGTATGGTATTGCTTGAAAAATGTGGGGCCATGTTGGCGGAACAAGGCTATGAAATTTCAAATATCGACTGCACTGTGCTGGCTCAGGTCCCAAAAATAAGTCCTTATAAAAAACAGATGGAAGAAAATATAGCAAAGCGTTTGAACATGGATTCAGCCCATGTAAATGTAAAGGCAACCACAACAGAAAAATTAGGGTTTATTGGAAAAGAGCAGGGCATAGCTGCCCAATGTATGTTATTAATAAAGGCTATTTCATAAATATAATCGGGGAAAAAAATATAACAGGATAAATCAATGAGTTTAAAAGTATATAATACGTTACATGGTAAAAAAGAAAAATTTGAATCCCGAATAGAAGGTAAGGTCGGCATGTATGTATGCGGTCCAACTGTATATGACACCAGCCATATCGGTCATGCCCGGTCAGTTGTTGTCTTTGATACGATCTTCAGATGGTTTACCCATCTTGGATATGATGTCAAGTATGTCAGGAATTTTACAGATGTTGATGATAAGATTATTAAAAAATCAAACGAGACCGGACAAGATTGTACAGCCATTACTCAAAAATATATTGATGAATTCCATAATGAAATGGATGCTCTTAATGTACTAAGACCCAGCGTGGAACCTAAAGCCACAGAACATATCGAGCATATTATTAATTTTATACAAATGCTGATCGATAAAGATAAAGCCTACCATGTACAAGGAGGGGATGTCTATTTTTCTATTGATTCTTTTAAAGATTATGGCATGCTTTCTGGCCGCAACCCTGATGACATGAGGGCTGGGGCGAGAATTGCTGTAGATGAGAAAAAGAAGAGTCCTCTGGATTTTGCGTTGTGGAAACTGGCAAAACCTGGTGAACCTTTTTGGGAAAGCCCATGGGGTGAGGGCAGACCAGGCTGGCATATAGAGTGCTCAGCTATGAGCTATGAATACTTGGGAGAAGGATTTGATATTCATGGCGGTGGAAAAGACTTGATTTTTCCCCATCATGAAAATGAGATTGCCCAAAGCGAGGCTGTATTTGGTGGCCAATTTGTTAAATATTGGATTCATAATGGTTTCGTAGATATAAACAATGAAAAAATGTCAAAATCCCTGGGTAATTTTACCATGATCAAAGAAGTCCTTGAGGCATATTCTCCTGAAGTGATTCGTATGTTTCTTTTATCAAATCATTATAGAAGCCCTATTGATTATAGTGAAGGCTCCATGAGAGAAGTATCCATTGGCCTGGATAGGATTTATTCATTTCTTGAAAGATTGGAAAATGCCGGTATAAAAATAGATGCATCCCAAAAAGGTGAATTATGGGATGATTTTTCAACTGCCATGAACGATGATTTTAATTCTGCAAAGGGTATTGCCTGTGTTTTTGAAGCCGTTAAAAAAGGGAACAGATTTTTAGATGATGCAAATGATACACCCGATCAGGATACACTGAATGTCTTAAGTCTTTTTTATAATGATGTTAAAGCCATTTCCAATATTTTAGGGATGTTCTTATTAGACCCTGTCTCCTATTTTAAAGCAAAAAAAGATAAGGGTGTGGAAGATATGGCCATAGATCCTTCCCAAATTGAAGATTTAATCCAGCAACGAACAAATGCGCGTAAAAATAAAAATTTTGCTAAAGCCGATGAGATCAGGGACCTTCTTCAAAGTAAGAATATAACCCTTGAAGATGGGCCGGAAGGGACAACCTGGCGATTTGAATAACACGTCTGCCAAGACAGAAAATCAAAACAATTCATCATCCCATAAACTGGGGATGTTCCCTGGTGTTTTTACCCCCAGCATTCTGACAATCCTGGGTATAATCTTATTCCTTAGAATGGGATATACCGTAGGAAATGCGGGGTTATGCAAAGCACTTCTTTTAGTGACCATTGCCAGCCTTGTTTCGATACTCACTACTGCATCTTTGTCTGCAATTGCGACAAATATTCATGTAAAAGGGGGCGGGGCCTACTATCTTATTTCAAGGACTTTAGGGGTTCAATTTGGTGGGGCAATTGGCCTGGTATTATTTTTAGCGCAGTCTGTGTCCATAGCATTTTATTGTATTGGCTTTGGTGAATCATTAGCAAATCTTATACCGCCTCAGTCCTATCTTTCACCACAAATTATAGCCATGATATCTGTTATATTTTTGTTTTTCCTTGCGTGGCTCGGTGCTGACTGGGCAACTAAATTTCAATATATAGTTATGGGATTATTGATATTGGCCTTGTGTTCCTTTTTTCTTGGCGGAATAATGAAATTTGATAGTGAACTTGTTGTACAAAATTATACGGCTCCGGATAGAGGGTTACCATTCTGGGTTCTTTTTGCCATATTTTTCCCTGCTGTAACCGGGTTTACGCAAGGGGTCAATATGTCTGGAGACTTAAAAGATCCTGGTAAAGCCATCCCTTTTGGCACTTTTCTGGCTGTTGGATTATCAACACTGATATATTACCTTGCAGCAATTATTTTTGCAGGCGCCATGGCGAATACGCAATTATTGGCAGATTATGGCGCAATGAAAAAAGTATCTATTATTCCAGGCCTCATCGATGCCGGTGTCATTGCCGCAACTTTATCATCAGCCATGGCGTCTTTTTTAGGGTCTCCTCGAATTTTACAATCCATTGCAAAAGATAGAATATTTAATATTCTGAATCCATTTTCTAAAGGTGTTGGTATTACGGATAACCCGAGGCGAGGGGTCCTGCTTTCCGGTGCTATTGCAATTATTACCATCAGCCTCGGGCAGCTTAATCTCATCGCTCAAGTGGTTTCCATGTTTTTTTTGATTTCATATGGGTTGATAAATTATGCCACTTATTTTGAATCAAGAACTGCGAGCCCTTCTTTTCGGCCAAGATTCCGCTGGTTCAGCCCATGGTTGAGTTTAGCAGGGTTTTTCATCTGCGCAGGAGCCATTTTAGCCATTGATATTCGAAGTGGGATTATGGCGTTATGTATATTGGTTGCCATCTATCAATACTTAAAACATACCTCAGGCCCTGCCAGATGGGCAGACAGTCGACGATCGAATTATCTTAAACAAGCCAAAGAAAATCTAAATGCGGCTGCAGTAGAACCAGAGCATGATCGCGACTGGAGACCTGTTATCCTTGCACTTACCAATGATTCCAAACGATTAAAATCACTTCTTGAATTTTCAAAGTGGCTGGAAGGAAAAGCAGGCATTACTGTAGCTGTCCGTCTCATAAAAGGCCAAGGCCTTAAAATAAAATCTCAACGAGAGAAAGTTTTTAAAGAACTTTCAACTCATATTAATGATTTAAATTCTCAAGCATATCCATTGGTGATATCAGTTCCGGATATCCCAAAATCACTGCCAGTAATTACACAATCCTTTGGTCTGGGACCGCTAAAGGCCAATACTATTTTAATTAACTGGATGGATGAAATGAACCGGGGGCTTGCAGCGGCTGGACCTGCAAATTATGCAAATAATTTACGAATTGTTTTTCGTGAAGGTTTGAATCTTGTCATTTTACATGCAGATGAGAATAGATGGCAAAAGGTTTTAAACCGATCCCCAAAAGAACAACAGATTGATGTCTGGTGGGAAAATAATGCGACCAGTAAATTAATGTTGCTATTGGCCTATTTGATGACCCGCAGAAATGTTTGGTCAAAAGCCAGAATACGTATACTTGCTTTTGAATCAGATGAAAAAAAAGAGAATACAAATGATGACTTGCAGCGATTGATGGAAGACGTTCGTATTGATGCTGAACCTGTTATTGTTCCGGATCATACGGTTGAGACAATTATAAAGATGTCATCCACTGCATCTTTTGTTTTTTTACCGTGTCGGATTCGCGATAGCCAAGTATTAGATGCGCAGGGTGGTCAACTGCCTAAGATTCTACCCTACTTGCCCATGACAGCGCTTGTGATGGCAGCCCAGGATATTGATCTTGAAGCAGAGCCTGATACAGGTATTCCCGGAGAATTGGCTGAAGCTGAAGATGAATTTTTAAAGGCAAAAAGAAAATATGAAGCCGCCCAAAAACAGGCGCTAAAATTGCAGGAAAAAACAGAAATTTTAGCTGCAAAACTTGAAGAATACCCAAAAGAAAGCGAAAGTTTTCCAAAAGCGCTAAAAGAGGCAGATCAAGCAATCGAAGCTGAAGAAGGCGCTTCCAGAAAGGCCACTAAGGCAAAGGTCAAGGCTAAAGAAGCAGCTAAAACCTTTGAGCAAGTCTCAAAAGGTATAAGCCCTGAAGATGATAAAAAAGATCTTTAAATTTAGATTTTATCTGGTATCACTGATACTCTGAACACCTTATGGCAGTTTTAATATTGGACACCTCGATCTGAATGAAACATCACTGAAGAATTCATGAGAATTATTTCAACTTATTTGGATGTCAGCTTAAATGCGCTGTTCCATTTTTCAGACGGGGGTGAAGATTTGAGTTCCCGGCAACGCTGGAGCATGGTTAAAATAGCCTTGTCTTCAGGAAATAGTGATTTTGCTTTTTCAAACAATATAATTGCTGTAGCCCATTTTTGTTTCCGGTATGCATGTAATGCTTCTGCATAGTATTTCACCATGGCTTTTGTAGCATCATCGATGTCATATGTAAATCCAATGAGTTCAAATATGTCTATAGGCTCTTTTTTACCCACCAGTAAAACTGAGTCCAGTTCCCGTCCAAAGATGGATCCATTTGCAGTTGCCTGCAGATATGTATCTTTACAGACCAGAGTATAGCAGCCATATACTTGGTTGACACCCTCAAGACGGGCGGCAGTGTTAACGACATCTCCCATCATGGTATAATCCATGCGATTTTGTGACCCCATATTACCGACAACCGCAACCCCTGTACTCAAACCTATTCTATTGTACAGCATAGGCTTTCCCTCTTTTCTCCATTTGATCCTGAGTTCAGATAATCGCTGCTGCATTTTCAAGCTGACTGTACATGCAATCTCTTCCTGGTTTATTAAGTCACCCGGAGCACCAAAGAAGGCAACGATGGCATCGCCTTCAAATTTATCAACAGTACCGTTATATTCCAGAATAATATCAGTCATTTCTGTTAAAAATTCATTAAGTAAGGTTACGAGTTCATCCGGTTGTAATTTTTCGCTGATACTGGTAAAAGATTGGATATCGGAAAAAAAGGCTGTTATCTTCCGCTTTTCACCTCCCAGTATCAGTTTTTCCGGATTATCTATCAATTGTTTTACAACCGTTGGCGCTAAATAGGTTGAAAAGGCATTTTTAATAAACCGCTTCTGTCTGGATTCAATCAGGAATGTATAGGCAGTCATAATGGAATATGTGATTAGAATCGCTGCCAGAGGATAAACCATATTTAAAATCCATCCATGGGCAGTAAAAATATATTGGCAAAATAAAATATAGCCGACAAAGGGAAGTATCGCCACACATGCACTGGCAAAAGCTCCGGTTTTTGGCAAGATTGTACCCATGCCAAGGCCAAATATTAAAATGATTAAAACCGTTAAAAGATTAAGCCACTCCGGCTTGTATAGATAGTCCTGGTTTAAAACCATATCAATAATGGTTGCATGAAGTTCCAGCCCGGGATAAACCGGCTCAAATGGCGTACTGACTTCATCAAAGATTCCGGTGGCTGTTGCGCCAAGAATAATAATTTTGTCTTTCACCTCATCCGTATCGATATTATCATTTAATATATCTGCAGCACTCAGATGGGGAAATGATTTTTCACCTCCCCTGTAATTGATGTACAGCCTTCCCTTTTCGTCCGTAGGGAAATTAATTTGTTCTCCAAGACGAAAAGATTTAACTCCGTTATCGTCAATAATTCCTTGGGGTTCTTCTCCTAAATATGCGCTCAGTATTTTAATGGATAAAGGCGCATACAGATCTTCACGAAACTGGACCAGGGTGGGTAAGGTCCTGATAATACCATCCGGGTCTGGGATATTGTTAAAAAAACCTGAATACGGTGAGCTCAAGGATATCTTGGGAATATTGGTAATAGTGGCAAAGGCTTTTACAAATTGGAATTCCATTGCTTTGACACTGTTGTATTTTATGATCTTATAAGCTGCGGGAAGGGCAAACTTCTGGAGAGAATCCAATTGTTCTTCCGTGAGATGCTTGACCTCTTCAGCTTCCATCTGGAGGAAAAACCCCAATACAATTTTAGACTTTGACCGTTGGATGGCCTGGGCCAGAAGATTATCATTATCAGTTTTTAATTTCAGCTCATCCAGATAGTCGAGAAGATCATTCTCGTTAATATTTTTTTTTGTCAGGATCTTTTCAATCTGGTGGATATATTTTGAAAGGCTTTTTTCATCTGCCTCTGAAAAAACAAAATCAATACCAATTACATCCGCCCCGGCGTCTGATAATTTAGTTATAACTTTTGCCAGTTTAGACCGCGGCCACATCCATTTGCCTTCCTGTGCCAGACTTTTCTCATCAATCACTGCCAGTGCTATCTTATTGCCTGGAAGAATATTTTTTCGGGCCTGGAATCGTAAATCAATGGTTTTTAATTCCATCTGTTCAAAAAAAGAAAAATTCTGGAACATGAACAGGATACATATAATAACAATAATTAGTGAAAGACCAAAAGGCTGGATAAAAACTTCTTTTATTTTTAAAGCCATGAAACCATTCTCCGGAAATTAAACAATTAAATAACTCGGATAAATGACAATAATTATATGCCCAAGGATTTATTCTTACCTTCCGTATAGTGAAGAACTTTAGTGAAGTCAATAAATAGCTTTGCTTCTCCTTGACAATATGCTGTAGTATAGGGTTTACTATTGGGAAAAATTAGTCATTTTTTTTATAACATGAGAGTATATTCATCGTTTATAACGGCTCTATAAATTAAGGTGATTTTATGGAAAAATTATTAAGAAAAAAAATTGTTGTTTATTGTCTGATTTTACTGGGAGTATTTTTGGCTTTCAATATTCCTGTTCTTTACTGTGAGGATTCAGAGAAAAAATTACTTAAAAATTTCCAGTCTTATAAGCCTGACATTCCTCTCATCCCTGGTGATGTGAAATTCGGTGATGAATTTGTTAAGGGAAAGGGGAATAAAATTGGAGAAATAAATCAGGTTAAGGGAAAGGCTTATGTGATTCATTTCGGGCAGAAAATAGCCTATCCATTAAAGGAAAAGACCCCTTTATTTGTCAGTGACACTTTGATCACACTACCCAAGTCACGCCTGAAGGCTGTAATGCATGACAAAAGTGTTTTGGCCCTGGCACCACAGGCTAAACTAATTATTACCAAGTCAGAATTTTCCTGGTTCAGGAATAGACGGTCCACCGTAATGAACCTGGTTTGGGGCAGTGCTAGATTTATTGTTAAAAAATTATCAGGAAAACCTGATTTCACAATCAAAACAAAGACGGCGGTATGTGGTACCAGGGCAACAGACTTTATTGTTTCAGTCGCACCGGCAGCCGAGGATAAAAAAGTATCAGCCCTTGATCATTTCCTGACCTATCTTAGTTTTGTACAGGAAGCCCACGCGTTATCCCCCGGGCAAACCATAACAACCGCACTTACAGGCTCGGGGTCTACTGTGGGACTGACAGGGACTGTTGGCGAAACAAGCGTAGTGGGCCCGGCATCCATCGCAGGGGCCATTGGTGGAGCTCCCGCGACAGGTGCAAGCTTTGTCGGCAGTGAGACTGCTGATGCTGTGCTTGGTTCTGTCGGTCCTGGCCTTGCCTCAATATCATCAGCATCAATGAGTAGCGATAGCACTTCTTCAGACCCTGGCCTTGGCGCCGTCGGTGGAGGACCCGGCGGCGGAAACGGAGGAAGCGGTGGCGGTGGAGGAAGCGGTGGCGGTGGAGGAAGCGGTGGCGGTGGAGACGGCGGCGCACAATGATACCCGGGGAAGAAAACGTTAAGAGTTAAGAATAAGTGGCCTAACAAGCAACTAAAAAAAAGAAACCAGGCAAATTGTGATTATGCTGTTCTTGGAGAGAAAGAAAAAGGGTCAAGCCTTTATTTGACTCTTGATAGATTATATGGCAATCAATTTTTATCAAGACCGGTGACTCTCCACCTGCATAGAGGGGTGGCTCAGGTACCCCCCTTGAAGGGAGAGTTTCGGTTAGGAAATTCCCGTTGGAGCTATTTCAAATCAAGTTCCAGTTGTTGCTCATGTTTTTCTTTTCGACGTATTGTCAATTCTGTACATACTCAAATCTTGCAAATAAATTCTGATATAATTCAACGTTTTTTTAGAAACTTTGCCCAGGCATCTCTTAACGTTACGGTTCTGTTAAACACAAAATGATCTTTGGAAGCCTGCCTTGAGTCTAAACAAAAATATCCCAGTCTTTCAAATTGGTAAACATATTCAGGTACAGCATTAACCAGGTGCTTTTCAAGTTTGCATGATTTAAGTTCTTCTAAGGAATCAGGATTTAGGTTCTCTATCAGGTCTTGTTTATCCTGTTCCGGATTTTCATCTTTAAACAATCGGTCATAGAGGTTTACTTTGGCATCAATGCAATCATTGGCATCGACCCAGTGGATCGTACCTTTAACTTTTCTGCCGTCCGGTGCATTTCCTCCCTTTGTTTTAGGATCATAGGTGCAAATAAGCTCTATGACTTTGCCGGATTCATCCTTGATGACATCTTTACAGGTAATAAGATAGGCATATCTTAGCCTGACTTCTCTTCCAATGCTCAGGCGGAAGAATTTTTTAGGGGCATCTTCCATAAAGTCATCCTGCTCTACATAGATTTGTTTGGAAAAGGAAATCGTTCTTGTGCCCATCTCTTCTTTCTGAGGGTGATTTTTACCAATAAGTTCCTCTGATGTATCATCAGGGTAATTTTCAATGGTGACTTTTAAAGGCTTTAATACGCCCATGACTCTGGGTGATTTTTCATTTAAATCATCTCGTAAACAGCTTTCTAAAAGACCCATATCAATGCGACTGCCTTTTTTTGAAACGCCGATAATTTCACAAAAATTTCTGATGGATTCAGGGGTATAACCTCTTCTTTTCATTCCTTCAAGTGTAGGAAGCCTGGGGTCATCCCACCCTTCTACATGATTGTCTTCAACAAGGCGTTGCAGTTTTCTTTTGCTCAAGACCGTAAAGTTTATATTCATTCGTGCAAATTCTATTTGTTGAGGATGACAAGGGGTTTCAAGTTCATCTAATATCCAGTCATACAAGGGCCTGTGATCTTCAAATTCAAGGCTGCATAGAGAATGAGTGATGCCTTCTAAGGCATCTGAAATACAATGGGTGAAATCATACATAGGATAGATGCACCATTGATCACCTGTCCTGGGGTGAGAAGCTTTTTTAACTCTATAAATAATGGGATCGCGTAGATTGATATTGGGTGATTCCATATCAATTTTAGCCCTGAGTGTATGTTCCCCTTCATCAAATTCACCGTTTTTCATACGGGTAAAAAGATCCAGGTTTTCTTCAACTGACCGTTTCCTGAAAGGGCTGTCATTTCCTGTTTGAGTTAACGTACCTCTATATTCTCTGATCTCATCTGCTGTAAGGCTGCAAACATAGGCTTTGCCTTTATTAATTAAGGCAATAGCAAAATGATACAATTTATCAAAATAGTCGGAAGCAAATAAAGGAGAGTTAAATTCAAACCCTAACCAGTTTACAGTTGATTTTATGGAATCAATATAAATTTGTTTTTCTTTGGCTGGATTGGAATCATCAAACCTTAAATTGCACGTCCCATTAAACTTTTGAGCCATTTTAAAATTTAAGCAAATAGATTTTGCATGACCAATATGAAGAAAGCCATTAGGCTCTGGAGGGAAACGGGTGACGACCTTACCATCATTTTTATTGTTTTTAACATCTTCTCTAATGATTGAATGAATAAAATGTCCTTTTTTAATATCGGCTTCCACTATTAATGTATCCTTTAAATAAGTGTTAAATATGAATGGCTATTCGTATCATAAATAGGATTTATGAGGCAAACACTAATTGTGTACAGTGGAAATTTGCCATAAAAAACTTTACATAACCCGTTACAGAATGATTCGCTTTTGTACACTGGACGGAAAATGAGTCGAGGCTAGTGAATTTCTCCCGGATTTTTTTTAATACTGTTTGGTTTTTAATAGAACAAGTGTACAGGCCTCAACCACATCAATACCCGCCTGTTTAAATTGATCATAGACGGCCTTGTTCTCAGTATCTGGATTGAAAATAACTCTTTTAGGGGCTAATTTAATAATACTTTGAATGATGGGTTTTTGGCGTTCAGGATTGACATACAGGGTAACCGTATCAATTTTTTGTGAAATATCTTCAAGTGCCTGATACACTTTTTTGCCTTCTATCTTTTGGTGTTTGGGTGCGACAGGAATAGGATTATGATGGTACTTAGTTAATAACCGGATGGCTTTGTTTGAATATCTGTCCTGCTTGGGGCTTGCACCAATAACGGCAACATTTTCCATGGAAGGCTTCCTTTTAAAGGGGGGGGTATTTCAATGGAAATCATCATTACATATTGTGTCGGGAGATTCAACTTGATATCATCAAGCTTCGGGCTTAAATTGGAAAAATATTGATTGAAAATAATTATAAAGGTGACATTAATATATCATGGGGTTATTTAATTTAGTTTCTAATTATTCTCCTACAGGCGATCAGCCAGCGGCCATTGAATATCTTTCAAAGGGGGTTAAAAATAATGAAAAGCATCAAGTCCTTTTAGGGGTGACAGGGTCTGGCAAGACCTTTACTATGGCCAACGTTATTGCAAGTGTCGAAAAACCAAGCCTTATTATTGCCCCCAACAAGACATTGGCGGCTCAACTTTATAATGAATTTAAATCGCTATTTCCTGATAATTGTGTGGAGTATTTCGTATCCTATTATGATTATTATCAGCCAGAAGCCTATATTCCTTCCAGTGATACCTATATTCAAAAAGATTCATCCATTAATGAAGTCATCGATAAAATGCGGCATTCTGCCACACGATCCGTGCTTGCCCGAAAAGATGTCATTGTGGTGGCCAGTGTGTCTTGTATTTATGGTCTGGGAGCACCTGAAGATTACCTTGATTTAAGAATTACACTGGCAGTTGATATGGAAATTTCAAGGGAAAAAGTGTTGGAGAAGTTTGTGAATATCCAGTACACCCGTAATGATACAGATTTCCACCGCGGCGTCTTTCGGGTTAGAGGAGATCGGGTTGAAATTTTTCCGGCGTACGAAGAAGATAAAGCGGTCCGAATTGATTTTTTTGGTGATACCATAGAAGGGATTTGTGAAATTAACCCATTAAAAGGGGATGTGCTAAAAAGATTTGAGCAGATGGTGATTTATCCAGCGTCTCATTATGTGACAAAGCAACAGACAAGAAAACGGGCCATGGATAGTATTGGTAAAGAACTTAAGATTCGTCTTGAATATCTTCATAATAATAATAAACTTGTGGAGGCCCAACGTCTTGAGGAAAGAACGCGGTATGATTTGGAAATGCTTAATGAGATCGGGTATTGCAATGGTATAGAAAATTATTCAAGGCATTTGACTGGACGCAACCCAGGGGACCCCCCCCCCACACTTTTGGATTATATTGACGAAGAGTTTCTTCTTTTTTTTGATGAAAGCCATATCTCAGTTTCACAATTAGGCGCCATGTTTAAAGCAGATCGTTCAAGGAAAACAACACTTGTGGAGCATGGGTTCAGGCTGCCGTCAGCTGTAGATAATCGCCCCCTTCAATTTGAAGAGTTTAAACAAAGAGTCCCTCAGACAATTTATGTATCTGCCACACCCGCTGATTATGAAATGGAAAAAGCTGTGGGTTTGGTAGCAGAACAAATTGTCAGACCCACAGGCCTTTTGGACCCGAAACTAGAAATACGGGATGCCAAAGCACAAGTGGATGATCTTTATGAAGAAATCATGAAACGGGTGAAAGCAAAGGAACGGGTTCTTGTTACTACCCTTACCAAAAGAATGGCAGAAGACTTGACCGATTACTATGCTGATTTAGGGGTGAAAGTAAAATATCTTCATTCTGATATTGGTACAGTGGAACGAATCGATATTATTCAGGATCTTCGAAGAGGCTTGTTTGATGTGCTGATCGGAATTAATTTGTTAAGAGAAGGCCTTGATATCCCTGAAGTGTCTCTGGTCGCTATTTTGGATGCAGATAAGGAAGGGTTTCTACGGTCATATCGATCCTTTATCCAGATTTTTGGGCGGGCTGCCAGAAATGTATTTGGCAGAGTGATTATGTATGCAGAAAAAGAAACCGCTTCCATGAAAAAGGCAATTTCTGAAACAAAAAGGCGCCAAAAGATTCAAAAAGCATATAATGAGAAACACAATATCGTGCCCACAACCATTCAAAAAAATATTAATTCATTTGATTATTCAGCTAAGGATAGCCCATCTATTCTTGAAGGATCAGTCGATGAAGATATTATGGATTATGATGGTCAGGAATTAAAATTAGAGGATATTGTTAAAGATCTGGAATATAAAATGAAAATAGCTGCAGAAACCCTGGAATTTGAAAAGGCAGCAGAATACAGGGACAAAATCAAAGAATTGATGGATATTAAACGGTTTTAATCAGTATGACCAGCACAATAATAAAAAAATACCGGCAAACGCCTCATAAGCCAGGCGTTTATTTAATGAAGGATGCCAAATCTAAAACTATATATGTGGGTAAGGCCAAGGACTTAAAAAAAAGATTATCCTCATATTTTATTAAAAAAAACAATCATGATGCTAAAACAGCGGTATTGCTTGAAATGATCAAAGATTTTGAAATTGTTATTACCTCTTCTGATCATGAAGCGTTTATTCTTGAATCTAATCTGATCAAAGAATACAATCCCAAGTATAATATAATTCTTAAAGATGGGAAAAATTATCCATTATTAAGGATTAATATGAACGATACGTATCCTGCCATACAAAAGGTTAGAAAAATAAAAAATGATAACGCATTGTATTTTGGGCCATATTCTTCCAGCCTTAGCGTGAATAGAACCTTAAAGCAGATTCAAAAGATATTTAAGCTTCGAAAATGTAAGAATACACAATTTAAAAATCGTTCACGGCCCTGTCTCAATTTTCAGATCAAAGCGTGTCTCGGACTTTGCTGCAATGATGTTCCTTCTGAAGAATATAAAAAGCAAGTAAAGGATGCCGTTCTTTTTTTAAAGGGAAGATCAAAGCAAGTTGTAAAAAAACTTAAAACCCGGATGACAGAATATGCAGAAACACAGGCATATGAAAAAGCTGCCCAGGTAAGGGATACAATATTTGCAGTCCAGAACATTATGGAAAGGCAAGTGGTGGTCAGCCCGGATATGAAAGACCGTGATGTCATTGCTTTTGCTGCTGATAAAGGTCGGGCAGTCATTACTGTATTGATCATACGTGCAGGTTATCTGATAGATACATCGCATTATCCATTTGACCTTGGATTCAAAAATCCAGATGAGATTTTATCCGCATTTTTAGAACAATATTATCAAAATACAGGTTTTTTACCGTCCTTTATTTTGCTGAATCAGGGCGTTGAGAATAAACTATTTTTAGAACAGCTTTTTTCTGAAAAAAAAGGAAAAAAGGTGCGCATCCATGTTCCCGCACGAGGAGAAAAAAGACGGCTGGTTGAAATGGCGGTTGTTAATGCATCAAGGGAGTTAGAAAAAAGACTGCTTAAGGAAGAAGAAGAGCGAGCCTCAATCTCTATGCTTAAGGATTTATTGGGAATGGAGAAATTGCCATCAAAGATAGAGTGCTTTGATAATTCCAACCTTTCAGGGCAGGATCCAGTGTCTTCCATGGTCGTGTTCAAAGACGGCAGGCCATATAAAAAAGGGTATCGCAAATATATTATTCGCGATCTTGATTTCCAAGATGACTACGCTTACATGTATCAAGTGCTTGAGCGGCGGTTCTCAAAAGATCCTACTCAAATGGCATATCCGGATCTTCTTGTGGTTGATGGTGGGAAAGGTCAACTTTCAATGGCCCTGGCTGTTATAAAAGATTTGAATATAGAGAATCGGTTTTGGGTGGCAGGCCTTGCAAAAAAAAATGAGGCAAAAGGAGAGCTATTTGATAAAATTTATATCCCGGGGCGATCTAATCCTTTAAATACAAACCAGGCAAAAAAAGCATTATACCTGCTACAGCAAGTTAGGGACGAGGCCCACAGGTTTGCCATAACATTCCAAAGAAAGCGTCGTGAAAAGCGGGCGGGTCTTTCAGTTCTTGATACTATTCCCGGTATTGGACCAAAGAAAAAGAAGGGGCTTCTAAAGCATTTTAAAGGCTTAAGCCAAATGAAAAAAGCGTCCATTGAGGATATCGCATCGCTTCCGGGGCTCAATAAGAAATTAGCAAAAGTACTGATAGAAAAGCTTAATCAAATAGATCAAAATGACATGAAATTTCCGGGTTAGTCTCCGGCAGTGTATGTGGCAAAAATTTTCACTCATGTATGCATGCGCATCTTTCAGCCTCAAAAATCATCCATGATTTTTTCCGAGGGGTATTCTTTCTCCTGCGGCGTCCTGACACCTGAAGGAATTAAATCCGTGAAAATCTTTACCACACACACGACCTGGGCCCCACTCCTTTATACATTTCAGGATAAAGGAACATGTTTACGTGTGACCTTTAGGTTATGAAAAATTGCTATAACCGCCTTATTTTTATTCAAAAAAACATTGAATTTTATATCAGACCTGATACATATGAATTATATCTTTTGTTGAAAATGTACTCGGATACTATTCTATTCTGATGGGTGTTATTATGAAAAATAAACTCTTTAATTTTTCTTATTTTTAAATAAAATTAAATTAGGAGTTTGATGTAAATGGATCAGCCCAAAGTTTATAGAGCAGGCTTGGATATCGGTTCCACGACTGCGAAAATTGTTTTGCTAGATCAAGAGGATACTCTTGTCTTTTCAGACTATCAACGACATCATGCAAAAATTTATGAAACAGCTAAACTATTTTTACAGGATATCCTGGATCGCGATGGAGATTGTTGTCTTCATCTGAAATTAACCGGATCAGCCGCATTGGGGACTTCAAAAAAACTTGATCTTCCATTTGTTCAGGAGGTCATTGCCACTAATGTGGTCATTCAACACTATTATCCTGATGTCAAAACCGCCATGGATATTGGGGGTGAAGATTCAAAGATTATTTTTTTAAACAAAGGCAAACCACCTGATATCCGTATGAATGGAAGCTGTGCCGGCGGTACAGGCAGTTTTATTGACCAAATGGCTGCCTTGTTGAATATTACACCTTTTCAATTGAACGACCTGGCCCAATCCTACGACCATATTTATCCTGTTGCTTCCAGATGTGGTGTGTTTGCCAAGACAGATGTTCAGAATATGTTCAGCCGAAATATTCCCCACAAAGATATTGCCGCCTCTATATTTCATGCTGTTGCCATTCAATGTATTAATACACTTGCCAGAGGCGTGGAGATAAAGCCAAAAATTCTTTTATGCGGTGGCGTGTTTAGTTTTCTGCCCGAACTTGTGAATATGTTTCTAAAAGTCTTGAATTTTTCTAAAATTGATATGGTAATGCCCAAAAGATCAGAGCTTATCCCGGCAATGGGAGCGGCCCTGTTTGATAAATATCCCTCAAAGCCAATATTTATAAGTCAATTGATTGAACTTCTGGAAATTCAGCTGAAGAATACAGACCCTGCCAAAGATCGAGTCAAACCATTGTTTAAGAACCAGCATCATTTTATGAAATGGAAAGAGAAAATA
>JAAEKY010000216.1 GCA_024227235.1 Desulfobacteraceae bacterium
AATCCATGGAGCCTGCAGAAGAACCACCAAGTATCATAATCATACTATATTCAGTATTTGAGGCTGCTGTTTTTACAGCGTCTTTAATTGTCTCAAGATCATCTTTCAGCATTGCATGGCACTCAAAATCTGCACCAAAATTTTTACAAAGGTTGCCAAGCACAGTAGAATTTGATTCTATTACATCTCCTGGCACAAGAGTTTCAGTGTTTATATCTTCCCATTGTTTAAGCTCTGACCCTGTAGGTATAATAAGAACCTTTGGTCTTTTATGGACCTTGATTTTAAAAATCCCCCCGGACAAAAGAGCACCCATGGAATAAGCATTAACTTTATGACCTCTGGCAAACAAAAGCTCGGTTGCAACAATATCTTCCCCCATCTTTCTTACATGGTGCCATGGAAATACCGGAGCCTCAATTTCAATGTTATTAGCATCAATGGAGTTAAGATTTTCTATCATAATAACTGCATTGGTATTTTCCGGCATAACATGTCCGGTATTTATCCAGAAAGCATCTTTATCAATAGCAAGTTTTTTTGGAGTATCTGGATTAGCAC
>JAAEKY010000217.1 GCA_024227235.1 Desulfobacteraceae bacterium
GGCCATGGCCCAGATTGTGGAGCAGATCTGGGACCCGACCTTTTCCGAGTTCAGCTACGGATTTAGACCCGGAAGGTCGGCCCACGACGCTGTATTGCAGTCAAAGCAATACCTGCTGGACGGATACCCCCATGTTGTCGACATGGATTTGTCGAAGTTCTTCGACAGGGTGAACCATGACAGGCTGATGAGTCGGCTGGCGTCCAGAATAAAGGACAAACGCGTATTGAAGCTGATACGCTGATACCTGAACGCTATTTCGTCAAAAAAGGACTATACCTTCCCGGAAACTAACCTTCCTGATCAGCCGAACCGCCTTGGTACGCGATCCGTATGCCGGGTGGTGTGGGAGGGGGTGGCCGCGAGGTCACTCCCTATCCCGATTATAGGTTTTAGTTTTTCAATTTAACAATTTTTATAAAGAAAAAATTTGGGCTAATCCCGAAATAATAAATATTAATCCTATCATTATGAATATAGCAATCATGAAATATTTCAAAATTTTATTTTGTCCTAAAATATACCATCCACCCATACTGATATTCGGCAATGGTCCAAATCTTTTTTCATCTTTTTTTCTGGCGGATTCATCAGTTTTTGCAAAGATAAAACCAACACCGAAGATTAAAAATATAGCACCGCAAACTATTATTAAAATTTGATCTGTTTCCATTTTTTTCGTTTGTCTTAATTTATTTTTCCTATAACGTTGATCTGTGCGGTGAGCGTCGCGAATCCGCACCAGCGACATGTTATGCCCCAGCACCCGAACTAAGTTGAGACTCTAACTTATTAGCAGGAATGATTCTTTGTTTGATATCATTTCCAATCTTTCGTTTTATCATGCGCAGATCGTATTCAGATTGCAGATTCAACCAGAACTGAGCCTCAACGCCAAAATATTGCTCAAGCCTAAGGGCCGTGTCGGCGGTTATGCTTCGTTTACCGTTTA
>JAAEKY010000218.1 GCA_024227235.1 Desulfobacteraceae bacterium
GGCCGAAAGGTCAATTGTGCGCGGACCTTTGTATTTGATGGCTCCAAAATAAAATATAGATCAGTGGCATCAATCAGGTAATCCGACGGACGATAGTCGCTTAAGCGTATGGTTTCAGGTTTTGTATTCATATGGCCTCTTAATTTTAAAGGGTAAATCTAAGTCTTAACCCGGATAAACCGGAATCAGCAAATTACAAGCACCAAATTATAATATCCAAATCTCAAACAAGATACAAAAGAGAAAACGCTTATCGTATTATCTTTAGCTGTGTTTTAACGAAAGCCCTTAAAGCTTTATCGAATTGGAGGGTCGTTTCCTGAAGACCCTAAGGTTTGGAATTTTGTTTTTTGGTCATTGTGATTTATTTGCTATTTGTATTTTAATTTTTGTATTTTTTCTGCCGCTTTCTTTTTTTGACATAAAAACACAAATATCAGATTTTAGATATTAAAAATAGGACGGTTTCCACCAGATGGCAAGACAACACTGGGAACATTGTCTAAAAAATGATACAGACGGTTAACGCATTCAGATAATGCATCTGGCGTTCGCTCTTTTACGATTGGGAAAATTAAGGCCGGAAAAGGAGATTGATAAAATGA
>JAAEKY010000219.1 GCA_024227235.1 Desulfobacteraceae bacterium
ATATGAGTCACATCCTGGATGATTTTATATTTTTTAGTGCGAAAGATTCCCCCACATGCAAAAATTCTTTAAATACTTTTTTAACTTTGTCATCTAGTTTAGGCATTCCCATTAAACAGGAAAAAACTTTTTATCCTACCACCCGGCTAGAGTTGCACAGCATACTTTTCGACACAGAGGAAATGTTGGTTAAGGTGCCCGATGACAAACTAATCATGGCTCTATCTCAGATAGATTTCCTTCTGTCTAAAAAGAAAGCTACACTTAAAGAAATTCAATCAATATGCGGCACTCTTCAATTTTTAGTTCGAGCAGTGCCCAGCGGACGCTGTTTCCTCCACAGACTGTACGATCTGACCCAAGGTTTAACTTTCCCGAATCAACATGTTCGACTAAATTCCCAGGCCAAAAAAGATCTCATAATATGGAAAACTTTTCTTCAAAATTTCAACGGGTCAAATATCATCGCTAAAATTAACTGGTCTACTGATAGCCAGTGGAACTTTTATTCCGATGCATGTGGTATGGCATACGCATCCATTTACGGTCATAAATGGCTACAAG
>JAAEKY010000220.1 GCA_024227235.1 Desulfobacteraceae bacterium
ATCTTCCTATTTTTCGGATTTGCCAAATAGTGCCCATAATCCAAGCAAGATAAACAGGATACCCGTGGCAGGGAAAAGTAAATGAGTATACTTTATACCAGTTTCAAGGACAGCAATTTGAGGATTTTCAGGATTGTAATGTACTGACACATTTTTTCCGGGAGGGTAACGGCTGACGATCTCACGTGCATTTGCACGACCAAGATAATCCACAGCGCCCTCAAAAAATACGCTGTAGGATCGATATTTCTTTCCTTGCACCTCGTAATTGTAAAGGATGTTAGGCAAATACAAGGTTCTATCCCTTCCGGTTTTTATCCCTTTGCGCTCCCATTCAGTTGATTGGCGAATATCCGAAGAAATGATAATGCCGGATACAGTAGGCCAGTCACTGCATTCCCAGATTAGCTTCATATCGTTTAGCCCGAGGTAAAAAACGAGAAGAGCGGCCCCAATTCCAATGACGCCCATGGAACGGGGCGGTTTCTTAATATGAATTTTTGTTTTCTTTCTTGCAGGTTGATCATGTGGTTTTGTAGCTTCTGATTTTGCTTCTTCCAGCTTTGCATTAAACATCTCTTTGGCAAGCTTGAGTTTGCTTTTCATTTTGTTTCCTTTCCATGGCGCAGCATGCGCCTGTTGAATGAGGGAACATTAAAAAAACAATATACCACACAAAGCAAAATATTCCGATATATTCAATTTTTAGCGAATTAACAGGCTTGGAAAAATCATACAACAGGTCTGAATTGAAGGTATTCGGGTGTTTGTTTTTGGGCAAACCGCATGCTGTCATATGGTTTACTCAAAAACAAACAATTGCTGAATCTACAAAATAATAACGGGCACAAAGGTTACATCGAAAGCCTCCTTTATGCCCGCTATTTTTTTATAAGCCTGAATTGAGCACTATTTTACTCGATCTATATCGACCTTTTGCGTAAACCCCAATGTTGCATAAAAAAGATGGAAAAAAACCTCACAAAGGGTTATGGGCGTTGAAGCTAAAGCCAATCCAATCCTGGTTTCTGGATCAAACCAGCGGTGCATTCCAGGATCGGTTCGATTTTTCTCCATCTTTTTTATGCAACACTGGGGTAAAAATCGCTCAAATTAGTTTAGATAGCGAATAGTTTCTCAATTTGTTTGTAGCTGTTATCCACTTGGGTTTTAAAGTTTTGACGGCTGGTCTTATAGACCTCGACCCAATTATTGATCACCTTGCGCCCGTCGGCCGGCATCCACTGGGCTTGGTCAATCACTTTTTCAGCCAAAAGCTCGGATTGATCCTGAATGGTGACGATCGCATCGAAGGCATTGTCGAATGCAGCTTGATTGAATTCTACCATTTGTTTGATAATTTGTTTTTGATCCATGATTTTCTCTCCTTTGTTATAAATATTGGTCATTCGTATTGCTGTCTAAACAACTTATACAGTTACGCCCTTAACTCCTGAAGCACCGGGTTTCTTTGCGGCAACGGGCTTGGCCTTTTTTTCTTCAGTAAGCACTACTTTTTCTACCTTGGCAGGCAATGCCTTTTTTGTTTTTGTAAAGACTTCTTTTTTGGGTTCGGCAGCGGCTGGTTTTTTTACTTCAATGGGTGTTGCCTTTTTTGGTACTGCAGTCACTGTTTTTTTTACTTC
>JAAEKY010000221.1 GCA_024227235.1 Desulfobacteraceae bacterium
CAAACCGTCAGCTCCAACAAATTTTATTTTTTCCATAATGTAATCTCCTTTTATTTAAATTGGGGAGGCTTGAAGTGGCCATAAAGGAGAAATACAACAGATAATCAATTTGCCCGGCCAATTTTTTTTAAACATGCTATCCTACCTTTATTAAATTTGGGAATATCCATGATATCATTCCGGATGGCGGTATTCCGGCGGTATTGTAAGATAATCCGGATTTCTCTTTTTGGCCATGGAAACTGCCTTGGCCCAAAGCTCAAGTGCATTTAGTTCGTCAGGTGTCAGCAAGATCAGGATTTCATTCCAACCATCAATAAACCGCCAATAATTCAAATACCCACTCAGAGCATCTAATGGGCTGTAAGCCGGGTTCACTTTTTGATATATGGCATATTGGCGCAAATCCCATTCCGACTTAGGCTCTTTTTCCAACTTGTCGATCTCGGGCTCGATCTGATCGTTGATATCGGCCATTTTTTCGGCAAGATTATCTAAGGCAGCCAATTTATCTATACCGATACCTGTAACAATCGGGAAATCTTTATCTCCGACTGATCGAAAAATCATGTAACGCATTTCACGACACCAGCGATCTCTTGATTGTACAAGTAATCTTTTTTCGATCCAGTCACGGATTTTTTTGGCTATCAAATCTCCATTGGTATTGGTGATTTTTTTAAATAAATCGTTGACCAGATCCGATTCCATGCTGAAATGATATTCCTCTTCACTCAAATCTCTAAGGGCTTGTTCAGCCTCAATATGTTCACGGATCAAACCACGGATACTATCATGATCTTTAAAATCCAAACCAAATTCAGACCAATATCGGCCCAACAGATCAAGACTTAAAAGCAATAAGGCATTACTCCAACCTATAGAAAGGTTCAAACCGTCAGCTCCAACAAATTTTATTTTTTCCATAATGTAATCTCCTTTTATTTAAATTGGGGAGGCTTGAAGTGGCCATAAAGGAGAAATACAACAGATAATCAATTTGCCCGGCCAATTTTTTTAAACATGCTATCCCACCTTTATTAAATTTGGGAATATCCATGATATCATTCTGGATGGCGGTATTCCGGCGGTATTGTAAGATAATCCGGATTTTCCTTTTTGGCCATGGAAACTGCCTTGGCCCAAAGCTCAAGTGCATTTAGTTCGTCAGGC
>JAAEKY010000222.1 GCA_024227235.1 Desulfobacteraceae bacterium
CAATTTTGATTTTGATTTTAAAAATGATCGATTGTTCTGTTTTGGCTGCTGGATAAAATAATTCAATGATTCAATATTCTTGATCTCGTGGTGAATTGTATCATGGAGGATACTTTGACATTGGAAATTTTTGATGACTGCTAATTTGTGATTGATATTTACCATGCTTTGACTTATTGGATTGTGATGTTGGTGTCTGTCGAAAGAAGACCTTATTATGAAGCGGAAGAAAGTTTTTTTTGAAAACAGTTTTTATTTTCCAGTGTAATATGCTTATTATTTTTCGCACTTTTTCACCAATTCTTTTCTCTCTTGTTTTTCCTATTACCTTTGTTTTTTTCTCCTTTTTTGTGCTACCTTGTTGTGGAGTGTTTGGATTGTGACCGTTTCCTGAGTGTGAAGATAACACGAAGTATTGACGGACGTTAATACCCTTACAGAAGGCTTACAGCCTTAGTTTGACTGTGTTATATTTATGTGGGAAATGCGATCAGATAATTAACTCTAAAAACAGTTTCTCAGAATGCATTAGTGATGATAATGCAGATTTTTTCGGAATAATATTGTGAGAGAAATGTATGTTATTAGATTTGAACCACAGCTCTTCCATTATAGTTGGTGCATTCAAAGTAGAAAAG
>JAAEKY010000223.1 GCA_024227235.1 Desulfobacteraceae bacterium
GAAAAGGATTATAATTCCTGGGCGGAAAAGAACGGAAAGCGCACCTGGAACAATATTACAGCTTCTGAAAAAGCAGCCCATATTGACGATTTCTGGGAGTTTGAATTTCCTGATGGTGAGATATTGGGCTACACGCATGCAGCTGCAAAGATACAACAGGAATGGGAGAGGCGTAAGTTACCACCATTGTTATCCATTACAAAAGAGGAAAAAACCTTTGTGTCTCAGGCACTGGAACTGTTGGGCATACCTAAAAACAGCTGGTATGTCTGTCTGCATGTCAGGGAGCCAGGCTTCCATAAGAGCTGGAACGAATTGTATCCCAGCATGCGCGATGCTGATATTGATGATTATAAACTTGCAATAGAAAAGATTGTTGAAAGTGGTGGGTGGGTAATCCGCATGGGAGACCCAACAATGAAAAAGCTCCCAAAGATGAAAGGGGTAATTGATTATGCTCACAGTCCTTATAAGACAACCACTGCTGACATACTGATACCTTTGTGTTGTCGGTTTCTCCTTGGAACTAATTCAGGCTATGCAACAATTCCTGCGATTTATGGGGTTAGGTGTGCATTCACAAATTGGGTTCCCATAGGCCTGCCTCTCTGGCAGAGTCAGGACCTGATGATTCCCAAATTATTCTGGAACGAAAAAGAACAGCGGCACTTAGAACTTGAAGAAATATTTGAAACCGGGCTCGCCTTTGTTCAAAACTGGATTGATCTGCCCAAAGGAGTTTCCCCGGTAAAAAACTCACCGGAAGAGATCAGTGATCTATCTGAAGAGATGATAAGGATTACCGAGAAAGATTCGATTATTAAAGATGTTTCAACTTCGCAACGATTTCATTCTACTTACCAACGACTCGCGGAAAGCCATGGAAGTTATGTGGGCTGTCATATCGGCAGTGCATTCATCGAAAAGTATCCGGGTGTTTTTATCAATCCTTATGTGGAGGTTGACAATCAATTGGAACATAAAACAATGAAACAGGTTGAATATCATGAGCAGAACAATTGAAAAACAATATGACAGCCATATTGAGCTAAAGCAGCAACAGGGATTAACCAAACTTGGTGTCGAAAAAAATGCCAACTGGCATAAAGATCCAAGACGCCTTTCCTTTGTGCTCTCTCGCTATAAGTTTGTGGCAAAAATGCTTAGCGGGAAAAAACATGTATTGGAAATAGGATGTGGTGATGCTTTTCCGGTAAGGATGTTGCTTCAGGAAGTAGATAAAATTCACGCGATTGATATTGATCCGGTTTTTATAAAAGATGCTGAAGAAAGGATGGATCCCAAATGGCATTTTACCTTAGAAGTTCACGACATGGTGTCAGGGCCTGTGAGAGGTTTGTTTGATGCAGCGTATACCTTAGATGTTCTCGAGCATATTTCAAAAGAAGACGAAAAAAAATTTATTTCAAATATAACAGAGAATCTTGTGCCAGAAGGAGTACTTATTGTCGGAATGCCTTCGCTCGAGTCTCAAAGTTATGCGGCTCCTCTAAGCAAAATAGGGCACATTAATTGCAAAACAGGCAGTGAGTTGAAAGAATTGATGCAATGTTTTTTTGAAAATGTCTTCATGTTTTCCATGAATGATGAAGTTGTTCACACCGGATATCAGCCAATGGCTCAGTATCTATTTGCACTTTGTGCAGGCAAAGCTAAACAATAAATAAATGTTCCAGAAGAGATAACATAGAATGGGACGCCTAAGAACATATCTTGCTGTAAAATTTTTTTCTTGGAGTAGTTTTCGCAGTTGCATTGAGTGGCATGGCTTTGGTCACATACCCTATAGAATGGTTTCGTAGCAGAGCGTCTATGAAAACTCAGTATGCAACAAGGTGAAATTGAAAATATTAAACATCGTATATTATAATTAGGGTGAAACAGGATGTATAAAAATAATTTGAGACATGATAAAAAATGCCGCCTTTGCGGAAAAGAAATAATCAGCACTCTTTTTAAATTGAATGATACCCCTTTAGAAGATCAGTTTGTCAGTAAAGAGAAAAAGGATAGAGTTCAACCAACCTATCCGCTTGAATTGGCCATGTGTGACGATTGTGGCTATGTACATTTAACTCATATTATCAGCCCTGAGGTTAGCTATACTGAGTATGTGTATGAAAGCGGGGTCACTGTGGGCCTGAGAAACCATTATGATTCATATGCCAGGGAAATTGTAATCGGATTCAGTGTGTCTCAAGGTTCCTTAGCGGTTGATTTGGGCAGTAATGATGGTTCTATGCTTGCTTCATTCAACCGTGCAGGCATGAAGGTTGTTGGAGTAGAACCCGCTAAAAGTATTGCCGATCTTGCCAACGCATCAGGTCTTAAGACCATTAACAATTATTTTACAGAAAAAGTTGCATCTCAAATTATAAATGATCATGGAGCGGCGAGTATTATCACTGCTAATTATATGTATGCTAATATTGATAATGTTATAGGTTTTACCAGAGATGTTTCAAAGCTTCTTGCACCTGATGGCGTCTTTGTTGTGCAGACAGGGTATCATCCTGATCAGATGAAAATTAAAATGTTTGATTACATCTATCATGAGCATTTTTCTTATTTCACTGTTAAAGTTATAAAAGAACTTTTTTCAATCTGCGGGCTAGAATTAATTGAAGCCAAAAAGATATCCCCTAAAGGTGGGTCTATCAGGGTCGTTGGTCAGCTAACAACGGGGAAGCGTAAAATCGATTCTTCTGTTGAGGAAATTATTAGAGAAGAAGACCGAGACGGAATGCAAAAGAGAGTGACATATCTAAATTTTGCAAAAGAGATTGAAATCTCTAAAAAGCAGATAATAGATTTTCTAACAGAAATTAAGGAATCTGGTAAAACAATTGCAGGTTTTGGTGCTTCTCATAGCACAACAACACTTACCTATCACTTTGAGTTAGAATCATATCTTGATTACATTGTGGATGATAATAAATTGAAGCATGGAACCTATTCCCCAGGCCACCACATTCCTGTATATTCAACAGACAGATTGTATGAAAGTTCACCACCCGACTATGTGCTTCTACTTGCATGGCAGCATGGCACCAGTATTATGGAAAGGCATAGAAAATATTTGTCCAATAATGGGCACTGGATTGTTCCATTGCCTCAATTGCAAAAATTTTAATCGAACACTCACTATTTACTCATATAAAAGAGATTTTTAATTCCAACAATGAATGAACATGTGATAATTGTAGGTGCCAACTCTCCCTTGGCAAAGGCAACAATTGATGCATTTTTGTCACAAGGGGACATTGTAAGCTTGATAAGTCGAAGCAACATAAAGCATTTTGCTGCTTCCAATACTGAAACCAATATTTCGACATATCTATTTGATTTAAATAACCTTGAAGGTATCACGGATTTATTCAAGAACATTATTAACGATAAAGGTGTTGCCAAGCGGATATGTTTTTTCCAGC
This sequence comes from Desulfobacteraceae bacterium, assembly GCA_024227235.1. Classification (GTDB taxonomy): domain Bacteria; phylum Desulfobacterota; class Desulfobacteria; order Desulfobacterales; family Desulfobacteraceae; genus Desulfobacula. The sequence continues at coordinate 3,453 of JAAEKY010000223.1, forward strand.
GTTTTCGTGGTGAGGGTGACCCCTGGGCAGGAGAGTTTGCTGTCAGTCTCAGGGCAACCAGTAAATTTATAAATGAATTCAAAGCCCAGCCATTGATGGAAGAGGATCGATCCATAGTTATTATCAGCTCTCCGGCAGATAAAGGTGTTGTGCTGGAGCAATCAGTTTCTTATCATGTTGCTAAAGCTGGTTTATCCCAGATGATTAGATACTACGCTGTCGCTTTGGGCCCGCATAAAATCCGGGTCAATGGTATTAAACCTGCGATCGTTCTGAAACCACGCGCCAAAAAATTTTATGATCAAAATCCAGACTTGGTAACTCTTTTTAATCAGATTACCCCATTAGGAAGGATGGGATTTCCAACGGATATTGCAAATGCTGTACTTTTTATGAGTAGCGAATCAGCATCCTATATCACAGGTCAGATTCTTTGTGTAGATGGCGGACTGTCTGTGCACGAAAATGCTTCTTTGGGGCGATTGGCATCAAGTGTATTTAAGACCGATTTAAAGGACCCGAGATGGGAAATTAAACAAGATTAAAAAAAATGCCTATAGCCAGGTTGAATAACAGCGCAGGTAAATGGGATATGATGAGTTGGACTTGACAATTATTTTATGTGCTTATTCTTTAAAAGAAAAGAGAGGTTTACAAAATCAGCCCACACTACCAATTATATCTTTTCGACCAAAAATTTTTAAAATCAGAACTCAAAAGAGTTCATTGCAACACAAACCCAATCTTTTTAGGAGATAATCGACTGATAGCCAGCCTGATTTTACCTCCAAATGAGGTTTTTTGCCCAGGTTTTGGCGTCCAGACGCACCTATTCCGCTATACCAGGAGTACTTCAAGGATTTTAGCCCCCTTTTTAAGATTGAAAGCAAACTGCCTGAACATGATACCAATAATATTAGTCACCATTTTCGGAAACCGAGCCTTGTCTCCATTGTCATGCATATGGCTGATGCCAAAATATTGTTCAACTATGTACCGAAATTTAGAGATAGCCTTGTTGCGCTGGATTTCCAAATCAGTCAACTTTGCATTAACCTGGTCCTTGCGCATAATGCCATCATTAATATTATTCATTGCAAGGAACTCACGGTTTGGCAAGCCGGCATATCCTTTATCAGCAAAGCCGTTTTCAATTTTTTCATTAGTGTGCATACTATGAATAATAGCACGGGGAAAATATGCGGAATCATGATGAGAAGCAGGACTTAAAGTTGTAGAAAGAATAAATCCATGTCCTGTATCTACGGAAGCATGCTCTTTAAAGCCATAGTGAGGTTCTTCAATTTTAATAGTCCAGTTAGACTCATGATTCCTGGTGAATTTTTTGATGTTACCGTTTTTGTCCAGCTTGCCTTCAGGAGTGTCAATCTCTTGTTTAGGTTTTTCAATCAGTTCCTTGGCAATGGGTTTGCTTGCAGACTTGACCCGCCTTGCATCAACAGCAACTCCATTATTTTCGGAAATACCCTGTTGGAAATGTTGTTTGAGCAGTACACTGTTAATTTGAATCATGGTATTTTTAGAAAGGCGCTTTCTAAAGCGTGAA
>JAAEKY010000224.1 GCA_024227235.1 Desulfobacteraceae bacterium
CTCATAAGGCTTTTCAACCCTTTTGCCATCTTTTTTATGCAACTGTGGGGTACATTCAGTCCGTCAAATTGATCAAGCAGGCTGTATATTGTGTTTATGCAGGGGACGTTAATTTTAACCAGAATTAAATGGTTTTTGTATAGAATCGTGTAAATTTGAATAAAAACCAGTCATTTAAGTGAGTGCTAATGGGTCAAATTAATATTATTTACCGATAACGGCTTGAAATATAAGGAAATCAGATTTTGTTGAAAAATCATACGATTAAGGCTAAATATGGTAAGAATCATATTCTTGGACAAAAAGCAGTCAGCTGTATAATAACTATGTTGTGCAATTTTGTATCTTTACAATAGGCAACAAAATGAAAAGCAGGCAAAAATTTAGAAAAGGAGTGATTCTATTTTCATTTTTTCTATTTTCCGCAGTATTCTATTATTTATCACCTGTTGTCATAATCCGATCCACTTTAAATGGTGTCGTAAATGGTAGTTTTATTATGTTCTTGCTTATGTTTATTAGCGCTCTTGTACTTGGCAGGGCATACTGTGGGTGGGCTTGCCCTGGTGCGGGGGGGCAGGAGGCAATCTTCTTGGCAAGAGACAAAAAAGTAACAAAGGGCGATTACATTAAATGGATAATTTGGATTCCTTGGATTAGTTCTATTGTTCTCTTAGCAATCAGTCGAGGTGGTTATGATAAGATTGATTTTTTTTATGAGACCAAATATGGCTTTTCCATAGGAGATGTAAGTGCTCTAATTGCATACCTTTGCGTTCTTCTCTTTCTGATAGTATTGCCAGCATTTATTTTCGGTAGAAGATCATTCTGCCATCATTTATGTTGGATGGCTCCATTTATGATATTAGGGCGAAAAATTAGAAATAGTTTTAATTGGGCATCACTACAACTAAAAGCGGCTTCTAACAAATGCAAACATTGTCATACATGTACCCAAAACTGCCCAATGAGTCTTCCTGTTGAAATGATGGTAAAGGCCAATAAAATGGAAAATACTGAATGCATTCTTTGCGGTACTTGCATTGACGGTTGTGAGTCCAATGTTATAAGGTTTGCCTTTTTGAATGGCGCACAACAACGGCATTAAGGGTTCGCGCAAAAATAACTTTATATTTTAGGCGCTCAGATTTAGGTCAGATTCGGGTGATCCATGGCGGCAAAAACCGCAGGAATAGCAGGTTATTTTGAGGATTTTTGCCGCCATGGATTGCGTGAAGGTGGCCTGAAGATGAGATGCATAAGATGTGAAGTTATTTTTGAGCGAGCCCTAAGGGCGACGGCAAAATGCTGCTGCGCCTTTTGCCGGGTTAAGAAAGACACAACCTGCCTACTCCTGACAGACGGGCTTATGTGAGAAAAAGGTAATCAAATGAGTGACAAACCAATAGCTGCAGGAAAGAGCAGTTTTGATTTAATAGATACAGAAAAAGCGTTTGCAATTATTGAAGTAAAACCTAACTCTAGTTTTCTTGATTTGGCTTGCGGAATTGGCAATTATAGTATTGAAAATGAAAAAAAAATCGGCGACAAAGGTTCAGTTTGCGCTGTCGATCTTTGGCAAGAAGGTCTTGATGCTTTAAACCCAGAAAAAGAAAAAAAA
>JAAEKY010000225.1 GCA_024227235.1 Desulfobacteraceae bacterium
AAAACAATTAATTCTTAATATTCAGGGTGTTATTGGGTTGTAGCTATTGAATTCTGAAATCAATCATGGCTTTCAAAGGCAAGCGTAGCAAGGGCTTAGAAGGGTTCCCAGAATTTTTGGGGTTTTGGACAAAATACCCCTTATTGTCAATAAAAATCAGGAAGACAAAATGAGAAAGATAAGCATTTATGCGTGCAATCTTTATTTTATGTGCATCACGGTTCTGTTTTTAGCTGGCTGTTCACATTATGTATTGCCGAAAGCGCAGGCGGTGAATCCTGATGAAATTTCGAAATTTAAAAGTACAAAAACCTTTCGAATCATCAATAATCAACCCTCAAATGAGAAAACTAAATTTGGAAACTTTGGCATCGGCGGATTTTATGGCACTTTGCATGAGTTTACCACTGAAGCAGTAAGGTTGTCGACCGCTGAGCTTAGCCAGCGAGGCATGACTTTTGACGACGATGGGGAAAAAGTAATCAAATTGGCGATTACGAAAGTAGAAGTATGGGACCGCTTTGTTTTAAACTGCTTGATAGACATGGATGTGGAAACAAATAGCGGCTATAAAACAACCATCAATGCCAACAAAATATCAGGGAGTGGCGGCCAGGCCCTGTGGGGCGGGGCAATTACAGCGATTGTTACAGAGCTTTTGAAAAATGAAACGATTATTGACTATCTCAAGGAATAAATAGGGGTTTT
>JAAEKY010000226.1 GCA_024227235.1 Desulfobacteraceae bacterium
AAATTTTGAGAGATAAAAATTTGTTAACTTGTTTTTTATGTTCCAAAACCCGTTATCTAAAAAAATTTAAAACGCTCAACTTAGGTAAGAACGCGTCGTTAAAATAGAAATGTGAGACCAGCTTTTAGAATTTGATTAATATAGAGACAATCCGTTGTCAAGGCGGTGAAGGGCTTTAAATGACAAGTATAATGTGATCAGGATTCAGCACCTTGGGGCAATGTTGATACTGTAAACAGCAACCTGTTAATATGGCTCAATTTTAGCGCATGATGATCCGTCAATTATCTTTTTTACCGGTGATTTCCAAATACGGTTGCCCTGTTGGGCCTTGCGCCGTCATAGTTGCTTTTCATATCAATCTATATTAGTCAGGAAACCATTATCAACACAACAATTATCCTGAATGCATAATTTGCACAAAAGACGGGAGGAACAAGTGTCCCATGGGGTAGTGCTCACCAACGAACAACGCTCCGCCCTTTTGGAATCGCTGCAAACCCTATGCGCGATCTTCTGGGGACCGGATCATGAAAAATGCCGTGAAATGCTGGAAAAGGACTATTTCAGGGCGTTTGATATCCTGGGACCGGTTCCGGCATCCGAACCCATGGATGCGGTTGAGAAAATAAAAGAACTGGTTCAGGGCTCTGTGGATGAAAAGACCCTTTTTAACCGCCTTGAACAAGCCTATATCCCCCTTTTCG
>JAAEKY010000227.1 GCA_024227235.1 Desulfobacteraceae bacterium
TGATGGAAATGGTTAACAACATTGCCATGCAGCATGGTGGTATTTCCGTGTTTGGCGGCGTTGGTGAAAGAACTCGTGAAGGTAATGACCTTTACCATGAAATGAAAGATTCCGGCGTTCTTCCAAAATGTGCATTGGTTTATGGTCAGATGACAGAACCTCCCGGAGCCCGTGCAAGGGTTGCACTTTCTGCTTTGACTTGTGCAGAATATTTCCGTGATGAAGAAGGACAGGATGTTCTTTTATTTGTTGATAATATCTTCCGTTTTACCCAGGCGGGTGCAGAGGTTTCTGCAACACTTGGTCGTATGCCATCTGCTGTTGGTTATCAGCCAACACTTGCGGTTGACATGGGTGAGCTTCAAGAACGTATTACATCAACAGATAAGGGTTCTATTACAGCGGTTCAGTGTGTTTACGTACCTGCTGATGACTTGACAGACCCTGCACCTGCAACTACATTTGGTCATCTTGACGGAACAGTTGTACTTTCCCGTCAGATTGCTGAGCTTGGTATTTATCCTGCTGTGGATCCGCTTGACTCTTCATCCAGAATTTTGGATGCTGCATACATTGGAGAAGAACACTACAATGTTGCCCGTGTAACACAGCAGACCCTGCAAAAATATAAAGAACTTCAGGATATTATTGCAATTTTGGGTATGGATGAACTTTCTGATGAGGATAAAATTACTGTACAGCGAGCCAGAAGATTACAGAATTTCCTCTCACAACCGTTCCATGTTGCTGAAGTTTTTACTGGAATGGCAGGCAAGTTTGTAAAAGTTGAAGACACAGTAAGATCATTCAAGGAAATTATCGATGGTAAACATGATGATCTTCCTGAAGGTGCTTTCCGTATGGTGGGTTCTATTGAAGAAGCCATTGAAAAGGCAAAAACCTTATAGATATCCGGAGGGACATGATGACTAAAGAATTATTTCTTGAAGTGGTCACCCCAGAACGAGCAGTTGTCAGTGAAGAAGTTCAAAGTGTTGTTGCACCCGGTTCACAAGGTGAATTCGGTGTCCTTAAAGGGCATACAACATTCCTGACATCTTTGGATTCTGGAATTTTAAGGTTTAAAACTGCTTCTGGAACAGAAAAAAAGTTTCAGATAGAAGGTGGATTTGCTGAAGTATTGCCTGATAAAGTGACAGTACTTGCAGAATCAGCTGTTGAAGCTTAGATCAATATTACTGATCAATTAGAAGAAAGACGAATATTAAGTTTATCCGATGACGGATAAATCAATATAAAAGGGCATCTTCCTGCTAACTAAAAAGGAAGGTGCCTTTTTTTTATAGGGATCTTATAATGAGTAGACTTGACGATTTAGCTGTAATTATCCTTGCGGCGGGCAAAGGAACCCGGATGAAGTCAGATATTGCTAAAGTGCTTCACAAGGTTGCTGGTAAAAGCATGGTGGTTCATGTTGCTGAGTGTGCTTTAAAAATTGCCAGGAATAATGTTCATGTCGTTGTTGGTCATCAAGCCCAAAGTGTAAAAAAAGAAGTCACAAAATATTATCAAGTAGATTTTGCTCTTCAAGAACAGCTGTTAGGAACTGGAGATGCGGTTAAAGCGGCCATTCCCGGACTAAATTATAGGGTTAAAGATGTACTGGTCTTGTGTGGTGATGTACCTTTAATTCAGGAAGATACTTTGAAAAACCTTGTGGATGGCCATAAGAAAAGTAGGGCTAAAGTAACTGTTTTAGCAACTGATGTTGAAAATCCCAAAGGTTATGGGCGCATCGTTCTTGACTCACAACATCGAATGATTTGTATAAAAGAAGAAGCAGATGCCACTGAGAATGAAAAGAAAATTAAAAAAGTGAATACAGGTATTTATTGTTTTGATAAAAATTTTTTAACTTCGGTTATCGAAGAAATAAAACCTGATAATAATCAAGCAGAATACTATTTGACGGATGTTATTGAAATTGCGCAAAAGAAACATGAAAAAATTGAGGTGGTCACTATGGCTGATTATAGGCAGGTTATCGGTGTGAATAGGCTTGAAGAGCTTGCCATGGCAGAAGATTTGATTCACCAATTGGGCAAATGAATTGCCTTGACTTTATGAAATATTTTGAACTATACTGATCAACAATAAGCTTTATGAGATTATGAAATTGGGTAATAACCGTATGATAAAAAAGTTTGATGATATTGATGGAAAAATTGATTTTATGATAGAGCTTTGCCAAACGCTTCAGCTGGAAAATAAAGAGTTAATATTAAAAATTGAAAATCTTGAAGCAGAGCTTGAAAAAAGAAATGAAACTGAAGAAGAATTCTCAGAACAAGAGGCGTTGGTTCAATCTAAAATTGATGGACTTTTGACTAAACTGAATAGTTTTTCAAATACTTCCACCGAATATCAATCAAACCTGTAACCGAAGTTATTTCGGAAAAGGGATTTCATTGGATGAAATTGTTGTAATTGACCTTTTTGGGGAAGAGTTTAGGTTTAAACCTGATAATCAGGTCGAAAACCCGGACCAAGTTGCACAATATTTAAAAAATTATATTAAAGAAGCAGAAGGATTGTTCAGCAATAAGATTTCAGGTAAAAATAAAATTGCAGTACTTCTGTTAGCCGCCATGAATTTATCAAAAGATTTTCATGAGCTTAAAATGCAACATACTGAACTTGAAAAAGAGATAGATTACAGAATGTCATCTTTGATAGAAAAAATTGATAAAGGAATTAAATAACGTAAGATATGTATATTATTAACAACTTTTATCCCTGCAATGTGCGTGATTGTAAGACAGTCTTTGTCCTAACGCATATAAAAAAGGGAATCTACACTGCTACTGGTGTGCTAAGTTCCTGATATTAAGGAAAAGCCTAAAGGTAATAATGGATTACCCACATTTTGAACCCATGGTTCAAAGCCTAAACAAGCAACACGGCAGTTTGTGGGGGTAATTGTAAAAATATTATATCTTACATCCTTTAACCGCCCTTCAACCTTACCCTATTTCATACTTTTATAATTTATTATTATTGAATAAGAAACTTCATTAATAATAGACAATAAACTTAACAATTACAACATGATATGTTGATTTAAATATAATTTAGGAGAATTTTTTAATGGAATTACCGGTTGTGCTCTCATCTATTGCTGTGGTTTTATTGTTGGGGTTGGGAGTCATTGTCTTTTTCGTTTTAAAGAAAAAGGCAGTTCAGGAAAGTTTGAATATTGAAGAAGAACAAATACGTTTAATGAATGAGGCAAAATCTAAAGCGGCAACATTACTAAAAGAAGCCCAATTAGAAGCCAAATCCAGACTATTGGAAATGAAAAGTGATTTTGATTCTGAAACTGAGGAGACTCGCTCTGAAATAAAAAAGGAAGAACGCAGGCTGTCCAAAAGGACTGAAAAGATTGAGAAGCAAGAGGACCAGTTGTCCAAGAGAGAACTGAGTTCTCAGAAAAAAGAAACTGACATTCAAAGGAAATTAGATTCTGCTGCAAAAAAAGAGACTCAATATAGAGAATTATTAGAAGAAACAAAAATAGAACTTGAAAAAGTTTCAGGACTTACGCTGGAAGAAGCAAAAGATCTTCTGCTCAAGGCAATGGAAGAAGAGGCCAAGCATGAAGGCGCAAAACTGATTAAAAAAATTACCAGTGAAGCAAGAGAGAACGCAGATAAAGAAGCTAAAAAGATTATTTCGACCGCTATTCAACGGTATGCAGGTGATTACGTTGCAGAAAGAACTGTGTCCGTTGTTCATCTTCCAGGTGATGAAATGAAGGGAAGAATTATTGGACGCGAGGGAAGAAATATCAGGGCTCTTGAAGCAGCTACTGGCATTGATCTGATAATTGATGATACGCCGGAAGCTGTTATTTTATCAGGATTTAATCCAGTCCGAAGAGAAGTAGCCAGACTGTCACTTGAAAAACTTATATCTGATGGAAGAATTCATCCGGCACGGATTGAAGATGTTGTTGAACGTGCTACTGAGGAAGTGGATACTGCAATCAAGGAAGCCGGTGAACAGGCAGCCTTTGATTTAGGTGCTCATGGAATTGATCCTGAATTGATAAAAGTGCTTGGTAAACTTAAGTTTAGAACAAGCTATGCTCAAAATGTATTACAGCACTCTGTTGAAGTGGCATTTTTATCCGGGGCAATTGCGGCTGAATTAGGGTTGGATGTTAAGCTGGCTAAACGGATGGGATTGTTACATGATATAGGCAAAGCTGTGGATCATGAGGTAGATGGCGCTCATGCTATTATCGGTGCAAAATTGGCCAAAAAATACGGTGAGAAAGAGAATGTAATAAAGGCGATTGCCGCCCATCATGAAGATCAGATGCCAGAATCTGTGTATGATTACATTGTGCAGGCAGCCGATGCTCTATCCGGCGCCAGGCCAGGCGCTAGAAAAGAGAGTTTGGAAAACTATATCAAACGGCTTGAAGATTTAGAAAATATTGCCAATTCATTTGATGGGGTTATTAACACCTATGCGATCCAAGCTGGCCGTGAAATACGTGTGATCACTGAGAGTGAAAAAATTAACGATGATAGCGCAGTGCTTCTTTCAAGGGATATAGCCCGCCAAATTGAAGAGAACCTAACATTTCCAGGTCAAGTTAAAGTTGTTGTCATCCGTGAAACAAGAGCAGTAGAGTATACTAAAAAGTAAAGGTCAAAAACCAATGAGTGTTGTATCGGTATTAAAAGAACGTGGTTTTGTTGAAAATCTCACCCACACTGACGAATTAGAAGAATATTTAAATAATAATAAAGCAACCTGTTATATCGGCTTTGACCCTACAGCATCCAGTCTCCATGTTGGAAGTCTTGTCTGTATTATGGCATTGGCCCATATGCAACGACACGGACACCGACCTATAGCTCTTGTGGGTGGTGGAACCGGTTTGATTGGAGATCCCTCAGGAAAAACTGAACTTCGTAAAATTATTACTCAAGAACAAATAGATGAAAACAAAAAAGGGATCAGAAATCAATTATCCCGGTTTCTTGATTTTTCCAAAGGAAAAGCACTTCTTTTAGATAATGCTGAATGGCTCACAAAACTTGAATATATTCCATTTTTGAGAGACATTGGAAGGCATTTTTCTGTTAATCGAATGGTAAAGGCGGAAAGCTATAAAGCAAGAATGGATTCTGAGGATGGATTAACCTTTATTGAATTTAATTATATGCTGCTTCAAGCCTATGATTTTATGCAGCTTGCCAAATCCCATGATTGTTTTCTTCAAATGGGTGGGTCTGATCAATGGGGTAATATTGTCGCAGGGATTGATTTGACACGGCGTACTATAGGAAAACAAGCGTTTGGAATTACCTTTCCTCTCATTACAACCGCAAGCGGTATTAAAATGGGAAAGACACATAAAGGGGCAGTTTGGCTTGATGCCGATAGATTTTCACCTTATGAATATTATCAGTTCTGGGTGAATTCAGATGATGCAGATCTGTCAAGATTCCTTAAATTATTTACTTTTCTTTCAATGGAAGAAATCGATAAAATTAAAAATATTCAAGGTGTTGATCTTAATAAAGCAAAAGCAGTTTTGGCGTATGAAGCAACTAAAATTTGTCATGGCGAGGCTGAAGCAAAAAAAGCATTAAAAGCATCTGTATCAGTCTTTGGGGCAATTGAAATTCCAAATGATCTTTTACCTTCAAGTACAATTCCAAGAGGTACACATTCATCTGAGAAAGATGATTCAGTTCCCTCAACAAAATATGATCGTGAAATTATCATTGGTAAAGTGTCACTGATTGATCTTTTTTGTGAAACTGGGCTCTGTAAATCAAAGTCTGATGCCAGGAGACTTATCAAACAAGGCGGTGGCTATATTAATGGAAATAGGATTGCCACTTTTGATCAAAAGATCACTGAAGATGACATTATTGAGAATGAAATTCTACTTCGAGCTGGAAAGAAAAAATATCATAAAATTATTTTTGAATAGTCGCAAAAATTAATTGACAAAAAACCATACCACGTGTATATTACTCTGGTTTTTGTCAGTCACATTATGTGTGACTAAAAAGAGTAAGTTTGATCTTTGAAAATTGGTCAGTGAGAAATTTTGAA
>JAAEKY010000228.1 GCA_024227235.1 Desulfobacteraceae bacterium
ATGTGGAAGCGGCCTTCAAAATGATTGTAGATGGTGGGTACACGACCACATTGTTTGATAGTTTGACCAAAAATTTGGAGAACAATCGGGAATTGTATGATTTTGTGTCAGATATTGTGATTAATGGAAAACGCACCCCGTTTATCATCACTAACCAGTTGATTAACCTCTCAAATTTATATGGCATTTTAACAAATGTCAATGGCTTTTGTCGCGTTCATAATCGGATATATGAGCAGAGGATTTATGCCCATTTAGTATCAAATTTACTTGTTGCCAACCGCACAAATTTAGCTCATTTGCCGGACTATTTCACGGTAGAAGGTTTGGATGTTAAGCTGATATTACAGCGATTTCAAGCCTTTATGCAGGAAAACTATTCTCAGCAGGATATGAAATTTTTGGAACGGGAAGGGCGGTTATTGTTTTTAGCCTTTCTCAAACCCATCCTGAACGGCAGAGGATTTGAGTTCAAAGAACCAACCGTCGCCGATGAACGACGCATGGACATCGTGATAACTTATCAAGACAAACGGTATGTCATTGAACTAAAACGGTGGTACGGGGAGAAATATCATCAACTGGGCTTGCAACAGTTAAGTGATTATCTGGACATTTACTCGCTAAACGAGGGGTATCTGCTGATTTATGATTTCAACAAAGGCAAAAGTTACAAAGAGGAACAGATTCAGTTTCAGGAGAAAGAGATTTTTGCCCTGTGGGTATGAGGAAAAACAGGCGTAAACCTGGCAGGTTTTAAGTACCTGTGCATAAATAATCGGGTATTTAGAAACCCCGTTTTTTCAAAAAACTGGGTTTCTAAGCTGCGAATAAAATATCTG
>JAAEKY010000229.1 GCA_024227235.1 Desulfobacteraceae bacterium
AAAGGTTTTGGCGAAAAAGAGTGATTTTAAGGCTTCCACTTATAGTAGGGGCGTTTTACTTAGTTTTTGCATTACCAGTGATATTTAGATTATCCGAAAATATTCATGGCCTTTATGGAATGCTTTTTTGGAGTTTTAATTTTTTAACCATTTTTATTTTTGGAAATAGTGGTGTCATAGATAAGATCGAGCTATTTATTTTCAATGAAAAAAGTCAGTATACATCAGATTTAACCCTTGTTGGGATTTCATTAATTTTTATGCTTGTACTTTCCATACTAATTGGTGCTGCGATTGATCGTAAGGACCACTAGAATGGAACATGGGGACATTCTAAAATTATTAACTATCCCGGCAAACCGTAGACAATCAGGGGTTTAGCCGCACTGGTAACTCTTCTTTTTTAAAGGTATCAGCCGCAACAAGTCACACAGATAGCCCCGGCCGTCATGCCAACTGCGTTCTTCTTACATAATCTAGCGGGGCAATATCGGACATTGCATCTATCTTTATTTTTTAAAGTTGGCAACATCCGATATTGCAGATTATGTAATCAGTTAGGGCATTTACCACGCCGGCCGGGCCTGAGCTATTGTGTGTCGAGAACAAAAAAAATTAAAAAGTGTGACCTAAGTCACAGTATTTAATCCTTCCATAAGATATGCAGATACTGCAGCTATCTAAACTTGCTTCAATTCCATACAAATTAGTACGAGCAGCCGCGAACTCTTTGAATTGAGGTCGTTTTACATTCGCGTTAATCCTATGCGGCCGTCTCTATTGATTTAATCAACGGAACGATTCAGGTGCAAAAGCAAAACGATAAAATGATATCAATAACAAACGCGATGGTCCTCATCGTAGCAATTTTGTTCTACTGTCAGGCGGCAAGTGCCAGTGTTCTGACGATTTACCATATAGACGTTGATCAAGGCGATGCCACATTGTTTGTATCGCCCAGCGGCAATAGCTTGCTGGTGGACAGCGGTAAAAACGGACATGGCGCCCGTATCAAAGATGTCATGGATCAAGCTGGTATCACCCGGATCGATCATTTCGTTTGCACCCACTACCATGAAGATCACTA
>JAAEKY010000230.1 GCA_024227235.1 Desulfobacteraceae bacterium
GAAGCATATTTTTATCTGACAGAACCGTCAAACAAACAAAATAATCGATTAGGGCTCAATGCAAAGCCTCAGGAAGGAATTGAGAGGACTTTACATGAGCAGAAAATTTTGGTATTTTGTGCCATTTTCGCCGCGAAGGTTTATGGGTCATACTTTTTTTCAACATCGGTAAATCAGCATAATTACCTTTCGATGCTTCAAGATTGGTTTTGGCCGAAACACCTTAGGACCGATAGCTACAAAAAATACTATTTTCAACAAGATGGTGCTACCCCACATACAGCTAATCTGGTCCAGAACTTGATAAGGGAGAAAATGGGCAAGAAATTCATGGACAAGTCCAAATGGCCACCAAGATCACCAGACTTGAATCCATGCGATTATTTCCTATGGGGATATCTTAAGCAGAAGGTCTACAATCCGTTGCCAAAAAATCTTGAAGAGTTGAAAGTGAATATCGAGCGAGAAACACAAAAAATTCCAAAAAATATGTTAAATTCGACTTTTTTAAATTTTGAAAAAAGACTGAATTTGGTTATTAATGCAAAAGGAGGCCATATAGAAAATAAATAAAAAAATTTTATGCTCATCAAA
>JAAEKY010000231.1 GCA_024227235.1 Desulfobacteraceae bacterium
ATCTATCCCCTGATAAGGATCAATAATTTTTCCCTTTAAAGGATCTGAGGAGAGCTCACCCACAAAACCTTCTAATTCAGGCGTTCTTCCGAAAATGTCTGAAACAATTATGATTTTCATAGGTTATGTGTTTGTAGAGTCTTCATGACTTAGTAGATCATCAGCTATTTCACGAAATTGTTTAAGAGCTGTTTCAAGGTCTTCTACAATTTCTTTAGCAAGGATGTCAGGGTCTGGAAGGTTTTCTGATTCTTCCAGGCTTTCATCTTTAAGCCAGAAAATATCCAAGCTTGCCTTGTCGCGATTTATAATTTCTTCATATTCATAAGCACGCCACCTGCCATCTTGATTTTTATCAGTCCATGTGGGTTTGCGTGTGTTTCTGTTTTTGGGATTATAGCATTTTACAAATTCATCAAGGTCTTCTCGCTTCAGAGGATTAGTTTTAAGAGTAAAATGCTTATTCGTTCTAAGGTCATATATCCAGAGCTTATTGGTTTGAGCTTTTGCAGAAGCAGGTTTGCGATCAAAAAACAGAACATTTGCTTTAACTCCCTGAGCATAAAAGAGACCTGTTGGCAGGCGAAGAAGAGTATGGACATCACATTCAATCATCAGTTTTCTACGGATTTGTTCGCCTGCACCACCTTCAAAAAGAACATTATCTGGTACAACAACTCCTGCTCGTCCGTTTTGTTTAAGCAATGTTTTTACATGCTGTACAAAATTAAGTTGTTTATTTGAAGTTGTGGATAAGAAATCTTCACGTTCAATAATATCTTTCTCTTTTGTAACTTTACCATTTTCTCCTACAATTGTTGTACTGCTTTTTTTCCCAAAAGGTGGGTTGGTTAAGACTACATTAAAACGGTCACCAGGATCAGAAGCCAGAGAATCTGATACAACAATCGGAAGATTTTCATCTCCTCCAATGCCGTGCAGCATAAGATTCATGGCACAGAGACGGGCAGTGCTTTGAACAAGCTCCCAACCTTTAAAGGTTTTTTCTTTAAGTATTTTTTTATCTGCTTTGGTCATGTTTTTATTTTGATTAGAAATGTAATCATGGGCAGCAAGGATAAAGCCCCCAGTACCACAGGCCGGATCACTGACAGATTCACCTGGTTTTGGGCTTATTACATCAACCATGGCGCGGATCAAGGGGCGAGGTGTGAAATATTGACCAGCACCTGTTTTTGTATCCTGGGCATTTTTTTCAAGAAGACCTTCATAGGCATCGCCTTTAACATCAGAACCCATTGCAGACCAGTTTTCATTATCTATTAAGTCAACAATAAGTCGTCTTAGTTTGGTAGGATCTTGAAATTTATTCTGGGATTTCATGAAAATTAAACCCAGTAATCCTTTTGTTTTTCCAAGTTTTTCTAAAATATGCCTGTAATGATAAAATAAATCATCACCGTCTATTTTAATCAAGCTTGCCCAATCATAGTTTTCAGGTACAATAGTTTTCTCATTGTAGGGTGGCTTTGTTCTTTCATCTGCCATCTTAAGAAACAGCAGGTAAGTCAGCTGTTCAACATAATCGCCATAACTCATCCCATCATCACGAAGCACATTACAATAGTTCCATAATTTCTGTACAATATCTGCCGGACTCATCTGTTTTCCTTTATTTTATTCCTTAAAATCATTATGCAGCCATTCCATTACTTGCGGGATCTCTGTCCAAAATTGATCAAAATCCGGCAAAGAAGACATCTGATGTGCAAGCATATTTTCCCATTCAGCTTCAAGCTCCTCTTGTTCAGCTCTGTTAATCAAAGTATCCATTGTGGGAACAGGTATATTTTTAAATTCACATTTCTTTTTAAGAGTTTGTAATATAATTTCCTTATTGGTGCGCAATTTATCATGGCG
>JAAEKY010000232.1 GCA_024227235.1 Desulfobacteraceae bacterium
TTAGCTGCCGGGTCTGTCGACAGGCTGTTACGTAATAGCAAATTTTTACAAGTTCAAGGCGGAAAATAAATTTGACCACAGGCATACATGCACTATTCCGAGGATCAGATTTATTTTTCCAACGCAAACATTGGGGAAATTGGCATTTTGCAACAGCCTGTCGAGGGATCAATACGAAATTTATCATTTATTTTCAGTCAAACCAGTGTCCAAATTAATAGGCATAATTTAAAGGAGGGAGGCTAAATGCAGCAGTTGCCAAACACAATTAATGACGCAATTAAGGCAACAACGACCAAATTAGGCAAGTATCTGACTTTTACATTGAATGATGAAGAATACGGCATCGGCATTCTCAAAGTAAAAGAAATTATTGGAATGATGAATATCACATCTGTTCCGCGAACCCCGGAATTCGTGAAAGGGGTGATCAATTTACGCGGTAAGGTAATTCCGATTGTAGATCTGAGGTTAAAATTCAGCATGGAAGCTATCCCTTATTCAGAACGCACCTGTATTATTGTTGTTGAGATTGATTCAAATGATGCAACTGTGCTGATAGGTGTAGTTGTTGATGCAGTATCCGAAGTATTGAATGTTAAAGAGGAGGAGATAGAAGAATCTCCAACATTTGGTACCAAACTGGATACGGATTACATTCTTGGCATGGCTAAGATGGAAGGCGCAGTTAAAATTCTATTGAATATAGACAAGGTATTATCAACAAAAGAGATAGAGGGACTCGAAAAAGTCTCATGATTATTTTTTAAAGATAGGACTATAAATATACAATAACGATTTAAAAAGGAATTTTTTCAACATGAAAAACCTAAGTTTGGGAATGAAGATTTCATTTGGTTTTGCTCTTTTGATCATCATTGCTGTTGCACTGGGGGCCACATCCATATGGAACATGAAAAATGTACAAGGACAAAGCGTGATGCTGGCTGAAGAGTACGTTCCTGAGGTCGATGTCGCAGTTGAGCTCAGAGGGGCTGCAAATCGAATGATGTATGAGATGAGGGGATATGGGTTTACAGAGGAGGAAAAATTTTATCTAAATGCACAAAAAGAAATCAAAGCAGTTGAAACGGCTTTGGCTAAAGGAAGGGTACTTGATGAAAATTCACCGAATCTGAAGAAACTGAAAGTGCAGCTGCAAAATGCAACAACTGCCGTAAATGAGTATAAGTCACTTGTCAAACAGACGCATGATATTAATATAGAACTGGCTGCACAAAGAAAAATATTAGATGAATCTGCCGGTCAATATATGGAAAACAGCAATGAATTTCTTGCCGGGCAGAATGAAAAATTCAAAATTGATCTTGAGGAACGTCAGGACAAGATTAGAATTGTTACCCAGCTTGTTAACACGGGTTCCACAACAAGGGTCCTGAATTTTAAATCCCAGGCCCTTGATAAGCCGGCCCTCATGGAATCCGCCATCAAAACCATTGGCAGCATATCCGGACCCATTTCTGATCTAAGAAAAATTACCCGTGCAGCAGATGATATAAAACGGATTGATGCAACAGAAACAGCTGGCAAAGACTACCGAAATGCCATGAAACAGTTTCTGGCTGAATATAAGAAAGGCAGTATGGCCAACACAGGCATTCTTAATAAATTCCGTGGTGAAATGGATAAGAATGCAGGTATCTATGTAAAAAACTGTGACGAATTTCTAAAAGGACAACAGAAAAATTTAACAAAAGATATGCTGGAAAGGAACCAAAAAATATCACTGGTTAATGATATTATCGATCTTGGGAATGCAACCAGGATAGGGGCATTTAAATCCCAGGCCATGAGAAGTCCCCAGACTATGGGTGATGCACTGAAAAATTTTCCTAAAATTGACGCTACATTTAAAGCTCTTAAAAGAATTACGCGCGAGCCCGCAGATTTGAAACGGATAGAAGAAGTTGTAACTGCAGGCAATTCCTACAAAAATGCTATGATAAAATTCCTTGACAACTGGCTTGTATTACAGGAGCTGGGAAATAAAAGAGGGGTGGCTGGTCAGGCTGTCATTGATGCATGCAAAACAACTGCCAACGCCGGTATGCAGGCAACAGACAGAATTGCTAAAGGTGCTGTTGAATCACTATCCGGCGCTTCTACAGTTATGATTATTGGACTAATTGTTGCGCTCATCATTGGTATCCTTGTGGCATTCTTTATCACCAGAAGCATCACTGGCCCGGTCAACCGCATTATCGACGGTTTGAACGAGGGGTCCAGCCAGGTGGCGTCTGCATCAGGTCAAGTATCTTCATCAAGCCAGTCAATGGCAGAAGGTGCTTCCGAACAAGCTGCATCAATTGAAGAGACATCCTCTTCCATGGAAGAGATGTCATCTATGACTAAGAAAAATTCTGAAAACGCAGGTCATGCGAATGGGTTAATGAAAAAAGCAAACCAGGTGGTAAAAACTGCTGATGAATCAATGGATCAACTCACGGTTTCCATGGAAGAGATTTCAAAGGCAAGTGAAGAAACATCAAAAATAATTAAAACCATTGATGAAATTGCTTTCCAGACAAATCTGCTGGCACTTAATGCTGCAGTCGAGGCAGCAAGAGCAGGAGAAGCTGGTGCCGGGTTTGCAGTGGTGGCAGATGAAGTCAGAAATCTTGCCATGAGAGCTGCCGAAGCTGCAAAAAATACAGCAGAACTTATTGAAGGTACAGTTAAAAAAGTCAATGAAGGGTCTGAACTCGTTACAACCACAAATAATGCGTTCACCCAGGTTGCAGAAAGTTCAGGCAAGGTAGGTGAGATTGTTGCCGAAATATCTGGTGCATCTAATGAACAGGCAAACGGTATTGAACAGGTTAATCTGGCCATCAATGAGATGGATAGGGTCGTCCAGCAAAATGCAGCTAACGCAGAGGAATCCGCTTCAGCCTCCGAAGAAATGAATGCCCAGGCAGAGCAGCTAAAAGAGTATGTAGGAGACCTTGTCATGCTGGTTACAGGAAAGAAAAATCAGGGCAAATCTACTTTCGGCCATAGCCCAAGAACTATGCTAACCCACCATCAACCGGCAAAAGTCAGTAAACATAAAGCTCTGGCGAATAACCCAAAAGAGATCAGGCCTGACCAGGTCATACCTTTTGATGATGATGAAAATTTTAAAGATTTTTAATTGCTTTAATTTTATATGAAAGAACTTGGGAAACCCAGTTGTTCTTTCATAATTTGTTGTGGGCATACCACGGTGCAATACCTTGGTCTGCCCATGGCAGTTATAAAAAAAATCAAGAGTTCTGGGATATCAAGGTCAATAGGTATTCCAGAACTCTGCTCTGGAATTCAACATGGCAATGGGAACTACGAATTTTGAATTTTCTAATCCAGGATTTTATAACACTTTAATTTCAGATCAGAAGAAAAAACATCCCAAAATTCTTCAAAATGCGGCCAATTGGGTCGAGTTGGGCCGCCTTCAGGATGCAAAAGCTCAGTTGACAAAACGCTTTGTTCAAAAAAGCCTGATAATCCGGTTACTTCCCGTTTATTTCACAATGCTTGCCAAAATAGCAGATATTCAAAATTATCCTGAAACAACAAACCTTACCTTGGGACAATATCTTTTTGTATTAAAAAAAACACTTGAAGGTGAATATGCTTTAGACGCTTATGGGAATTATCTTGAAAATATGTTTGATTCATCTGGTATAATCATTGGTAGAAAATTTTTGCAAAA
>JAAEKY010000233.1 GCA_024227235.1 Desulfobacteraceae bacterium
AACCAAGTCGTTCGAGCATTTGCTTCTCAAGCCGAACAACCGATTCTTCATCATCAACCAATAATATTCTTTCTGTACCTGTTAATTTTTTTAGTACCTTTTCAGTTGAAATGATTTCATCAGACTTCTTCATCAAGGGTAGATAAACATTGAAAGTCGTTCCCTTGCCCTCTTCACTGTAAACTTTTATATCTCCTGTATGCTCTGTCAGAATTCCGTATACAACAGCCAGACCAAGACCGGTTCCTTTGCCTTGCCCTTTTGTTGTGAAATAGGGTTCAAAAATATTGTTCATTATTTTCTTAGGGATACCAACGCCGTTGTCGGAAACAGATAGCATGACATAATGACCCGATTGCAATGGGCTATCTTTTAAATCATCATTATCCAATATAATTTCTTTAAGCAGTATTGAAATTTCCCCACTTGCTGTTTCCACAGCATGATAGGCATTTGTTATCAGATTCATGGCGATCTGATACAATTGAGTCGCCTCTGCCATCACTAAACCACAGTCCTTTTGAATATCTTGATGAATTTTAATATCGCTTGGTATTGTTGAGCGGCTTAGCTTATAAACTTCTTTTAATATTTTTTGAAATCGGACAGGCTGCATTTTATGATCAGATTGATGACTAAAAGCAAGGATTTGCTT
>JAAEKY010000234.1 GCA_024227235.1 Desulfobacteraceae bacterium
CCAATACTTTTGTATTGGATAAAGTTTTTCACAATTATTAAACTGCTACAAGAATATTGCAATATGCATACCAGAAAAGAGGAATATTTTTTTTAAAAGCTTCTTTCCGAGTAACTGTTTGTTTTTACAAAAAAAATATTATTGCAAGCCGTATATTTATAGTTTTTTTTTAATGATTTAATAAAAAAATTTCTGAAATTATGTAAAAAATGTTATAATATTAAGAAAAAAATTTCCTAGGGGTTTCCCCTTACAAATGAGCGATTTTAAAAAAGGGAATCAAGTCAGTAATGAAAGATTATACTCATATCCCCTGGCAAACTCTTGATGAATGGAACCAGATCTTTTTTTCAATACAGGCAATTGATAATTTGTATGGGGATAAACTTAATAATATCCGTGAGCTGGCAATTAATATCAGACAAAAATATAAACAGATATCCGATGCAATAGAAATGGTTTGTTCACATACCTGTGTTGATTGTATGGATATCTGCTGTAAAAGAGCAACCATATGGTTTGATTTAAAAGATGTGCTTTATATTTATTTTGGAACGAAGACCTTTCCTGAATTTCAAATTTACAAAAAAGAAAAAGAAAAATCAGAAAAATCCTGCTGCCATTTTTCCCCAAAAGGGTGTGCACTTGAAAGAACCAAGCGCCCTTTTGTGTGCACCTGGTATTTTTGTTCGGACCAAAAAAAGTATTTAGCATCACATCATCGGAAAATTAATTCTGACTTTGATCTAATTTTTATGGAAATTAAAAATTTTAGGAATCAAATCGAAGAGGAATTTATCCAAATATCTTCAGGCTATTGATTTTTTACCGGCAGGTCAGATTATGTTAAAGATAAGAAATTTTTTAAAAAAATAAAAAGAAGTAGTATCCGGGCAAATGGATATCCCTCTATAACCACTTTAACATCAACCATATTGTCAGGAACCATTCTTGCTTTTTAATGAAAAGTAATCGCCCAGAAATATCCGAATCCAAAATCTATAAATATAACCTTTTATGTGATATGATGGCTTCTTAAAAAATAAATATAAAAGGATGTACAATTTGAAAGAATTAAAAGGATCGCAAAAAAAATATTTAAGGGGGCTTGCCCATAAATTGAACGCCTCTGCTTTTATCGGTCAAAAAGGAATTACCGAAACATTGATTGGAGAAATTGACAGAGCCTTAAAAGCAACCGAGTTGATCAAAGTAAAATTTAATGATTTTAAAGAAAAGGATCAAAAAAAAGCTTTGGTTGCTGAAATTACAAAAGCGACCCAATCTCATCTTGCAGGAATGATAGGTCATGTGGCTATTTTGTACCGGCAAAGTGATGATATCGAAAAACAGCACATCAAATTTCCATAAAAATGAATAGCGCAACACACCGATTTTCAGCCTTAAAGGGTAACAGTATGAAACTCGATGGCGGAGCCATGTGTGGCAATGCCCCGAAAGCTCTGTGGCAACGCTGGTTACAGCCGGATGATCGCAATATGATAGATATTGGATCAAGAGCCCTTTTGATTCAAACAAATAAAGATAATATTTTGTTTGAAACAGGAACAGGCGCTTATTTATCTCCTGATATGAAAAAACGATTTCAGATTCAGGAAAACCATCATGTCCTTTTGGACTCTTTAAAAACGAATGGATTGGATCATCAAGATATCACATATGTGATTCTTTCCCACCTTCATTTTGATCATGCCGGCGGTCTGTTAAAAGAATGGGAAGAAGGGCAACAAAGCCTTGACCTTCTTTTTCCGAATGCAAAATTTTTTGTCGGGCAGGCAAATTTTGAAAGATCCCTGACCCCTCATATGAGAGACAAAGCTTCTTTTATTCCTGAGCTTGCCAGGCTGCTTGAAAAAAGCAACCGGCTGACGCTTGTAAGTGATAAAGATCGATTGGTTCTTGATGAGGTTGAAATTGAATTCATTGAAAGCCACGGCCACACACCAGGAATGATGTTATCTTATATTAAAACACCTGGCCAGATTGTCTTTTTTGTGGGTGATCTCGCACCGGGAAATGCCTGGGTTAATCTTCCCATTACAATGGGATATGATCGGTTCCCAGAACGTTTAATCGATGAAAAAAAACAAGTATTTCAACGGATTCTTAAAAATGATGCATGGATTTTTTACACTCATGATCATATATATGCTGCTTCAAAACTCCTGTTTGATGAGGAATCCAGCAGATTCCAACCGGTGAATTTGGTTAAAACCCTTGATCACCTGAATATGGAAAAATGAATTAATATTTTCATTGATTCCAATGTATAAGAGCTTGAGTACAGGAGAGATCCAGTGCCCTTTTTTTATTTGTTGTTTAAAAAATCTACCGCCATCCGCTCTGACCAATAAAGGTTTTGTTCATTAAAGGAGACAAATCCTACATGCCCACCTGATTTTGGTATTAAAAGTGTTACATTTTTATTTGCATGCGCTTCTTTTATAGGATAGCACGCTTTCGGCAAAAATGGGTCGTTGGCAGCATTGATGATAAGTGTTGGGATCTTAATATCGGGTATAAAGGGTTTGCTGGAACATTTCTCCCAATAATCATGGGCATTTTTAAAGCCATGAATAGGTGCGGTATATCTGTTGTCAAATGCTTTAAAGTCTTTTATTTTGGCATAGTCTTTATCATTGATCAGTTCCGGCATCATTTTCATTTTAGCCTTAATTTTTTGGTGCAGCAGAACTAAAAATCGTTTCATATAAAATGTATTCATTGGTTTTGTAAGTGCTTTGGCACTTTGGGCTAAATCACAGGGTACAGAAAAAACAATTGCTTTTTTGATGATGGCGTCAGGTGTTTCCCTTCCAAGATAGAGAAGTGTTAAGTTGCCGCCAAGACTGAATCCAATAAGGGCAATTTCTTTATATGGATATTTTTTTTTGGCATGTTTTATCACCCAGGCCAAGTCATCGGTTACCCCATTATGGTAGGACCGAAGCTTAAGATTGGGCTCTCCGCTACAGGACCTGTAATTCCACGCAAGTGCATCCCAGCCACTGTAATTCATCGCCTTTACCATTCCCTTGACATACGCTCTGCTCGTATTTCCTTCAAGTCCATGAGATATAATGGCAAGCTTGGTATGGTTGTTCGTTGACCAGTCAAGATCTATAAAATCACCATCAAAGGTCGTTATCCGTTCTTTTGTGTAGTGAACAGAATCAACTTTCCTGAATAGCACAGGATAAACGGTCTGAATGTGGCCGTTTTTAAAAAACAGGGGCGGATTGTAATTGTTTTCATTTCCAATCAATCAAAAAGCTCCTTCTTTTAACTATTTAATTGTTCCTAAATTTGATATATTATTTTTTCTTTGAAGTAAAATTTTAAATTAAAAAAGGATATAACATACCCCATGAAGGTTGGAATTATAGGCTTACCCCAAACAGGTAAAAAAACATTGTTTCAAATATTAACAGGAAATGAGATTACAGAACCGTCAAAAGCATCTAAACCTGTTCCAGGTGCTGCAGATATTTTGGATTCAAGATTTAATCAGCTTGTAAAAATGTATGAACCTAAAAAAAATGTAAGAGCCAGAATTGATCTTGTGTTGCTTCCCAAGCTGGAAGCTGAAACCATCTCCAAAGGTGAGATTTTCAGAGATATTGCAGATATGGACGCGATCTGTCATGTGGTTCGTGCTTTTGATGATGATGCTATTTATCATGCCGAAGGATCTGTGGATGCTAAAAGGGATTTTGAGATGGTCAA
>JAAEKY010000235.1 GCA_024227235.1 Desulfobacteraceae bacterium
AATAATTTATCAGGATAGATCATTATTGGTTAATAATTCAGTAACATATCATTTTAGGGATTTTGACTCAATATCAAAATTATGCTAAATTGATTAAAATCAATATTTCTTTTATTTATAGTGGCTTAAGTAAAACCGGAACTAAATTGGAGGGGTATGCAAAGAACCCCTATATGAGAATAATCTTTTGTCCGAATACCATATTCGCTACGGAGGCTATGGCGGCATAGGCTATTATCATGTTAACGACAACTACATCGCCATGTTTTCGCGCTTCATTCCGTGCGGAGTTTACGAAGCCGTGTACATACTTGATCCTTTTTTCGAAAATAAATCCGAGGTTCAGCCCGATACGGTTCATGCCGACACCCACGGACAAAGCCTGACGGTATTCGGCTTATCGTTCTTGCTTGGTATCCAGCTTATGCCCCGCATTGCAAAATGGGGTATTTTGTCCAAAGCCTCAAAAATTCTGTGGGCGCTGATAAAGCATTGGTGTTAGTGCGTTTAGGCGACATGATTGATTTTGAAAACATGCTTTGCTGCCTTGATAACCTGTTGAATATATGCAATATATTAAATTGGTAAAAGTCATATTTTGCTCAAAATAGTTAGATGCCTGCAAACCTATGATACAAGAGGCTTTAGAGGTTGGCATTTGTTGTGATTTGGGTAAAAATCGAACGATTTTAAATTAGCATTACTGTTTCGGCTTGTCCAAAGGGCAAATATCGCAACCATGAAATTTTGGAAAACTTGCTTAAAAGCTCCTAAACCCATTTAGATTCTGTGTTTGCAAGGAATCAAGAATTTTTGTAAAAATATGAGTTTTACCAAAACAATTAATTCTTAATATTCAGGGTGTTATTGGGTTGTAGCTATTGAATTCTGAAATCAATCATGGCTTTCAAAGGCAAGCGTAGCAAGGGCTTAGAAGGGTTCCCAGAATTTTTGGGGTTTTGGACAAAATACCCCT
>JAAEKY010000236.1 GCA_024227235.1 Desulfobacteraceae bacterium
CATCGATGCTATTAACCGGATCATTTCCTGCATTAAACCGATTAGGCGATTTTGGCCTCCAAGAGTATCGCCAACAATATCAACCGTCCCCACCGATTGTTTAATTTTGTAAAAGAGCGTGTTTTAACCTAAAAAAAATCCCAGCATACCCGAACACCATCATCATTCATTTGATATGTCATACTACGGATAGTACCTGTAATCAAAGGGTTTTTAAGGCAGCTAAAAAGAAAAACTACTCCCTGTCTTTCTCCCATGGATGACATTGTTTATGAACAGCTTTTAAATCAGTGATGTTCAGGTGGGTATAGATCTGTGTGGTGTTTAATGATCTGTGCCCCAGGATTTTGCGGATAGTGTTCAGATCAGCCTTGTTTTTAAGCATGGCCGTAGCACAGGTATGCCGGAACGTATGGGGATGAACATTCTTTTTTATCTTTGCTTTTTTTGCATATTTCTTCACCAGTTCCCACACCATGTTTTTGGATAGCCGGTTACCTCTTAAAGATAAAAACAAATGATTATTGTACGGATCTTTAATTAGATCCGGCCTTACAGATTTAATGTAGTTCTCAAGATACCGGCAGGCGATACGGCCCAGGGGAACTATCCTGTCTTTACCCCCTTTACCATTGTCTATCCTTAAAAATCCATCATGGTAATCAACGTCATTAAGGGTCAGATTATTGATCTCTTCCTTTCTGATCCCACTGGTGTACAAGACTTCAAGGATGACCCTGTCCCTGTATCCAATCACGGTTTTAATGTCAGGAGCATGGATGATCCTCCTGGCTTCTGACCGGGTTAATATGCCACGGGGCAAAGCTTTTGGTGTCTTTGCATACTGGATGTCCCTTGCCGGATCAGATACAATATAGTCCCTTTCATACAAATACCTTGTAAACTGTTTTGCAGCAGACAGCATCCCGTTTTGATGCCCCACACTGTTCTGTCTGCCTTTAGCATTGATTACCTGGTAAAGCTCGATCTGATAGGATCTGATTGTATCTTTAGTGATGGCATCAATGGAGACAACATTATTTTGTATGAGCCAGTCTGTAAATTTTCCAAGCTTCCAGCAGGTCTGTTCTATGGTTCTTTTAGCAAAATTACGGACCTTTAAAGACTGCCTGAACAGGTCAATATGTGGTTTGAACTGATCTTCTCTCATAATGGCCTTTGATCCTTTCTGTCCTGGGTTTAGTTATAATACGTTCTTTGTCCCGTTCCCTTGGATGGGTTTTCTTGTGTTCTTTTTTAATATCCAGACCAAGGGATTTAATATAGGTCTGGGTGGTCCTTAAATCTGCATGGCCCATCATCTTTTGAACCGCCCGTATATCTGCACCGTTTTTAACCAGTACGGTTGCAAAGGTATGCCTGAACGTATGGGCGCTGACCTGTTTTTTTATTTTAGCTGCCTTGCGGTACCTTCGGATCATGATGGAGACGACAGCCTTACTGACAGGGCTGCCAAGATAACCCATAAACAGGTAACGGCTGGTCCGGTTCTTTTTGGCAAACCTGGGCCTTACCTTGGATATATATTCCCGCAGGAACTTCTTTGCATGTTTGCCCAGGGGCACCACACGGTCTTTGGCTCCCTTGCCCTTGTTGATCCTTAACACACCGCCCATAAGATCTGCGTCATAGATGGTTAAAGAACACAGCTCACTGAGCCGTATCCCAGTAGCGTAAAATACTTCAAGCACTGTTCTGTCTCTTATCCCGGTCAGTGTGCCAAGGTTTGGCTGATTCAGCATTTTGCGGACTTGTTTGGTGGTAAGCGTCGGCTTAATTGTTGCATTTTGCTTTTGGGGCTCTGTTATAAACTGGGCAGGATCAATAAAGATAACATTGGTTTTCTCCAGGAACTCAAAGAACCGTTTTATGGATCGTATCTTAAGACTGATGGTTCCGATGCTGTAAGGTTTGTTCTTATCATTCCTGTAATCATAAAGCCCTGCAATATGGTTTTCTATCATGGGTGTTGTGATTTTTTTTATATCTTTTACATTAATGGATTGTAAAAAATGTTTTGCATATAAAACATATGACTTAATGGTTGCAGGGCTGCGGTTCAATACTGTCAGGTGTTCTGTAAACTTGAACAATAAATCTTTATACATATGATGACTCCTTTTTTACGTGTGACCTTCAGGTTACGGTTATGACGACGGTTTAATGGGGTGCCTTTAATATATTCTGCCCTGATCAGCTCGAAGTCCAGAATATTGTGGGTGTAAAGGCTTGATTGACAGGGGCTTTAGCAGTTAAAAGACAAATCACGTAGTGCCCTCGAACAGGGCTCGAACCCCCCTCGTTGTTCGATTTTTAATGCTCGTAGTTGGGATTTTACCCCTCGTTGTTGATCCCTGCTTTCTTTGCTTTTTCTTTTAACTGCTTTATTTCAGTAAGGCCGATCAAAAAGGGCTGACCATCATCTCCTTCGCCATTGTAAATCAGCTCGTAAACATATTCTTTGCCCCTTTTGCCCATGACAGAATAAATATATTCCAGATCTTCGAGCTGTCGGATATGGGTTCTGACCTGGAAGTCACTCCACCCACTGTATTCCCTGATCTGACGGCGGTTAAAATGATAATTTGCTTTTGCTTTTTTACACATGTCTTTTATCAATATGAGAAGTTTTCTTGAGGAAGGGCTCAGCTCATCAAGGCTCCTGCCAAGCACATAATTGGCAATGGTGTTGGCTTTTCCAATATCATCCAGGGTGACGTTGATGTATTCAATGGTTTTGCTGTTAAATTTCATTGTGTATATCTTTCTCTGGTACTGGAACAAATAGGCCACGGCCAGGATCAGGTTTAAATATTTGGTGTGATCCCTTCTTACCCTTAAGGATTTGCTGGTAAAGGTCAAAAGCTCTGCATAGGGGTTGAACACACACAACGGCTTTAACAGCCGGTTGGCATTGTGATGCTTTTTGATGATCCCTTCTGACTTGAGTTTGTTCAGCATGCCTTGCATGGTGTGAGTCTGCCGTTGCTTGACCAGGACCTTTTTGGTCATCTCTTCTGACTCATCAATGGAGATGAACACAAAGCGGCTGGCGGTCTCACCATCAATATCCACCTGGGTGGTGGTGATAAAAACCATCAAGGGGCCTTCAACCTTGTTTTCCATGGTCTTTTGTTCCCCTGTTGTACTGTTTTTACCGGTATAGGCAATACTGATCTCTTTTGAGCTCTGGATACTCCGGATAGAGTAAATGGCTCCATTCATCCCGTCCAGTTCTTCTATGGCTAAAATCTTGTGTTTTAAACTATCCTTGCCTGTATAAAACAACGCCTGGTCTGTCAGCCTTGTGTATTTGGTGCAGTCTTCTTTGGGAACCAGGGACAGCACTGTGTCCTGCAAATAGGACTTGCCGGCTGCGGATCTGGATTGGATCATGACGGACAGGGGATTTTCCATCTTACGGGAGATAGAAGCCACATAACAAAGAAGCTTGTTCATTTCTTCGCCGGTGTACCCAAGGGTTTCAAAATCAGTAAGGATTTCTTCAAACATGTCTGGATTTTTTAAAAACTTTAAGGCTTGGGTTTTATCTCTGCCTGTCATGGCTGTTGCTGTCTTTTTATCCTGATCCGCAACCCGGTATTGCTCTGCCTGTTCCAAAAGCCTGGTCATATCCTGGGTAATGACATTTTCATCTTTACCAAAAAGGTTGGATAATCCTTTTATTAAATAGCTCCTGGATCTTGCCGAGTAAAAATCCACGGTATCCACATGCATGCGCTTTTTATTGTCAATGCCTTTAACCGTGGCTTTGAGTTTAGTGCCTTTTTGGGTAATCCCCCTGACTTCGTATTTGCGGTTATCTAAAGTCACAGTAAAGCCAAAATCCATTTTAATGACCCTTAGGGTCTTTTCTTTTTTAACTGTTTTTTCAGGGTCAGCCAGGGCAATAAGGGTTTCAAACTCCTGTTTGGGATTGGCAGTTAAAAGAAAAAAATCATTGATGTCCTGGCCTTTAGGTAACCCTACACAGTAGGGCTTTGAATGGGTTGATTCTAAGGTCTTCTGGATCTTTTCAGCAGCTTTTTTCCCTGCATCATCTGCATCAAAGCAAATATATACAGTCTCAACCTTATTTTGAGATAAAAGCTTGATGTGAGATTCTGTAAGGCCATTTGTGCCGTAACATGGGATGGTGTTTTTAATACCCCAATTGATCAGGGTCAGGCTATCTATTATGGATTCTGTCAGGATGATGTCTTTATGGTGCTTAACAGCCTGGCGGTTAAAAATACCTTCCCTTCCTCTGGGCAAATACAAATGATTAGCTCCCTTTGTCATGCTGCCAATCTTACGTCCATACATCCCCAAAGGATTGCCGTCCATATCATACAACGGGAACGTTACACATCCGTAAAAATGTTCTTTGCCTTTGGTGCTCAGGATACCTATTTCTTTTAACTGCTTTATGATTTTTTTATCCTCAGGCAGTACATTTAAAAGGGTGCCGTTGCTGAACCCGATTTGGTAATCTGCAAACAAAGACTTGTCTGTAATACCACGGGTATGAAGATAAAGCCTTGCCCTGTCATCTTCTGCAAAGGCAGCGTGATAAAACTCTATGACCCGGTTAAACAATTTAATGTGCCCCGGGGTCAAATTGATTTCTGGATCTTTTTTTCTTTTAACTGCTGTTTTTTTGCTTGGGGTGATGTCGTGCTTTTTGATGGATGCCTTAAAGTCCAGGTTAAGGTATTGCTGGTCAAATTCAAAGATATCACCACCACGACCGCAGCCAAAGCAGTTCCAAAGGTTCTCCTGGGGGGTAATGATAAAGGATGGAGTTTTGTCTTCATGATCCGGGAACGGACATTTACAAACATAGCCCTTGCCGTTCTTTTTTAATGTGCTGCCTGTGGTTTGTTCAATATAGGCTTTTAGATCTGTAGTTATTTTGATGTGGTCTATAGCTTCTTTTTCTATCATATCTCGTTTCCCTTTTGTTTCGAAGTTGTTTAAAAAGGATGTCTCTTAAATGGTTCAATGCTTCTCTGAACTGTACCGGATTAACCAGGGCATCGCCGTTAATATAATCCCTGTCTTGTTCTGCCAGGTCTTCTCCTTTAAATGTAAAGGTTGCAATCTGTCTGTTCCTGAAGCGTATGCTTTCAAGATTACCGCCGATACACATGAAAAATGCACCCCTGAAGATATCTGTGGTCTCAAAACTGGTATTCAATAAAATCACCTCCTTTCATTGATTTATTGAAGGAGATACGATAGAAAAACAAAAGCGGTTACAAATGATTTTGTAATCTCGATTTAGGGCCATCAACCGGTTACTTTGCCGAGTTCGGGTTGATGGCCTTTTCTTCCTATTTTAGACCCCCTGTCAAGATAAATATTGCATAACACATAAAAAAAGAATACATATCTTATATGTTTAGTTTGCTATCATTTATGATATTTACTGTCAAGGATAATCACAATGAAACAATCCTATATTAACGGTGATTCTAAAAACCTGTGTTATAATGACTCCAGCAAATCAAATATGGAGGATAAACACATGCCATTTTCAGAAAAACTGTCAAAAATGAGAAACGATAAAGGGTTAACCCAACAACAATTAGCAGGCATGATCGGTGTGGGCATTGCCCAGGTAAGGCGATATGAAAAAGGCAATTCATCTCCCACATTGGAAGTGATTAAAAACATTGCCAGAACTCTTGGTATCTCTGCGGACGAACTCCTTTTTGATAAAGGAGAAGGCGTTGCAGATAAGAGAATTATGGATAAAAAACTACTGGAGCAGTTTGAGATGGTGTCCAAGCTCAAACCCCATGATAAAGAGGCCATTATGACCATTATAGACAGTGTAATTATAAAAAACAGACTTGAGGAAGTCATGCCCGGCCAGACCGATGCAGCCTGGACCAATCAGATGCGCAAGGTGGTCAATGAGTTCAGAACCAGCGCCAAAGATTATTCTGAAGATGAGATAGACAATCTTGTAGATGAAGCCGTACAGGCCGTCAGATCAGAAGATGCCGGTGGCAGCATTGGAGCGTAAACTCAAAGCTGTCATAGACACTAACCTGTTTGTCAGTGGGCTGTTCAGCAAAGATACCGTATCATCCATGCTCCAGGATCACTGGATCAATCTTGATTTTATCCTGGTTACTTCCATTGATATCATCAAAGAAGTTAATCGAGTTTTTCACTATCCAAGGATACAAGAGCGGTTTGCTCCGGACGAAGAAAAAATCAAACGGTTTTTCAGGCTGGTATTCCGCAAAGCTATCATTACCAAAGACCGATATAAAACAGACAGGATCATCAACGATCCCACAGATAATAAGTTTCTTGCCTGTGCCCTGGAGGCTCAGGCAGATTATATCTTATCCCGTGACCCTCATCTTAGAAACCTTAAGCATTATCAGGGTATTCAAATTATTGATGCCACAACCTTTATAAACAAAATCACTTGATAATAACTGTGTGTGGTGTCCCAGAATTTGCGTTTACAGCAGAGGTTACCGCTTAAAAAAGTTCAGCTACCTTACCCCGTAGGGTAGCGCCATTAGCGCAATACAAAGCAAAGAACGCCATTAGCGTTATAAAAACAGGGCTTGGGTTAAAGGCTCAGACTTTGGACCCGGTACAGCCTGGCCTGGCGCAAAAAGTGCTGCTAAGTTTTGGCAGGTTTTGTGCCTGGTTTAAATAATATGAATTATCTGATGGCATTTTTTGGCGGAAGGTTTGCGCGCTTTTTGCAGATCTTATGACAAAAAATTCTGTCAGATAATTGGGCCATATTATGTACTCCAGATCTGAACAAAGCATGATAAAACTTGGGCTTGCAGCTTTTTTTGACAGGCGGTGAAAAGGGCTGTAAACAACAAGTCATTTTAAAAAAAACCGTAACATGTCACCGGAATTTTTGTTTTTATTTGTTCAATAATAATTTAGATGAAGTCCAATAGGAGTTCTCTTTTTTAAAATAATTCTTGAATAAATCAAGAGCTCAATCAAAGGGAAATAAGCGTATAGATGTCCCCCGAATTCTTTATGCATAATAAAAAATTCCAATAATTGATATTAGTAATAGAATTATTGAATAAGACAATGATATATAATAATAAATTGGAGATTTTGACTTTTCCAGTACATATCCTCTTAAAACAAAAATCCCTGTTGCTATAGACGTAGCAACGATAAAGATAAAAAAGAAAGATAAAGTAAAACAGAATATAAATTTTGCTTTGCCTATTTCAATTGCATGATTTTCATACTGAAAAAATAATAAAAGAAATATGAAAATAACGATCATTCCAATAACATTTTGTAACTTTTCTATTTTTTTTATCTTATTCATTTTTATTTATAAGCTTGATATATAGAGATTCCAGCGTCTGCAGTACTGTTAATAATTCCCGGTATTCCAGAAAGAAAAGGACTCCAAAGGCTCGGTAATGTTGACCAAAAGTTTGAATCACCACAAACTAATAAAGTAATCACCCCATTAGCAGCAGAAACAACCGATGCTCCTGCAGCCACTGGTAAAGTTCCGCCGCCTGAGATCAAACCTGCAGTTATCGCTGCAATAGAAACTGCGTCAGCTTGCAATCCAATATAAAAAGACCAATAATTACAATAATCTAAGTCTTCACATTCCGAAGTTTTCCATTCCTCAGGATATTCTACCGGATGCCATGGATCTTCAAACATTGCAGGGTCAAAGTCCTCAGGAACGAAAAGTCCCAACGGATCGATGCTATTAACCGGATCATTTCCTGCATTAAACCGATTAGGCGATTTTGGCCTCCAAGAGTATCGCCAACAATATCAACCGTCCCCACCGATTGTTTAAGTTTGTAA
>JAAEKY010000237.1 GCA_024227235.1 Desulfobacteraceae bacterium
GCATGAGCAATCAAAGGTTTTGAAAAGCCCTGTTTTCTTGGGATACTCGCAATTGTGTCTGTCATCTGAGTTTTCTATTTTAGAATTGACATCCAAATTAAATGGTATGTTCAAATTTGCTATTTTTTGTCCTTATTAAGGGTGTAACAAGACGTCTGTTGAATATCAATGTTAGCCTCAATGCCGTTTCCTTAGTGGATATTTACTAATATAACTTGTTATTTCCGATGGTTATGTTAGTATAAAGCGACCAATAGCAGAATAAATAACCACATAAAAATAGGAGATAAAAATGTTAATAAACGAACAAGTTGGCATGAAACCTGATTTTCCAATTCTGTGCCAGAACTCATTGAAGAATTAAAAAATCTTGTCGTTTCTGAAGCTTTTTGTGAGCAACATAAAGAAAATCCGAAAGATTTCACAAGAACTCGTATTTTACCTTTCCATGAGTTGATATTTTTCCTGCTGAATATGAATAACAGTTCATATCAGACCGAATTAAACAGATATTTCAAAGTTATCCAGCATTTAGAGATTGCCGAACGGACGATCCATAAAGGAAATTTGTCCAAAGCCAGAGCAAAATTAAAACACGAAGCATTTATTGAACTCAATGACCATATGCTCCGACATTTTTACAGCAATTTCCCATTTGAAACATGGTTTGGTTTCAATCTTCTGGCTATTGACGGAACAACATTGCGTGTACCCGATGAAAAAAAGATCCTTGAACACTTTGGTGCTTGGCATTCAACGAAAGGCAAAAAACCGTGTCCTAAAGCCAGAGGATCTCAAATGTTCGATGTATTAAACAAAGTAACGATTGATGCGATTATCAGCCCAAAAAGCGAGGGAGAACGCGAGTTGGCAGCATTTCATTTTCTCAAACTTCAACCCGAAGATCTCATCCTTTTGGATCGCGGCTACCCCGCCCACTGGCTGTTTAAACTAATCTTATCTATGGGCTCTCAGTTTTGTGCTCGGATTTCATATAAAAAATGGAAAGTCGTTAAAAAATTCTATAGGTCCGGTAAAAAGGAACAAATCGTTAAGATTGACACGACGCCCACATCAAAGCGCAAGTGCTTTGAAATGGGGCTCGACATAAAACCGATGACGGTTCGCCTTGTTCGCATTGAACTCGACTCTGGAGAAAGTGAAATCCTTACAACATCCTTAACGGATATGGATCAATATCCTCACAGGGTTTTCGCGGAACTGTATCACCTTCGCTGGCCTGTGGAAGAAGACTACAAGACCTTAAAATACAGGCTGAAGGTTGAAAACTTCTCTGGTAAAACAGTCCACTCCGTTTATCAGGATTTCCACGCCAAATTGTTTTCAAAGAACTTTACCGCGATAATCGCAACGACAACAAAAGATGAAATTATCATAAAATCAGAACCATTAAAATA
>JAAEKY010000238.1 GCA_024227235.1 Desulfobacteraceae bacterium
CTTGATAATCCAGACCGCCCTCCCCGCCTATGCAACCAACGAAGGATCAGCCCCTTCCTTCTCCATTGAGTTCAGTGAAACCGAAGTGATCTTTCAGGCGAAAGGGATCCTGGTAAGCGAACTCCTTGACAAAATTAAAGAGGAGATCTCTGTTGAGATCAAAGGATTGGAACCAAAGCCAGATGACTTGGTCACCTTCTCCAGCAAAGGCACATCTTCAGAAATTGTGCTGCGACAACTATTACGGCATCTCGGCGAAAAAAACTTCGCATACGTATATGAGGATGACAGGCTCATTCGTATAACAGTATTTCCCCAGGGAACATACTCTGAGCCCAGAATTTCGCAAAGCGAAAATAAACATAAAAAAAAATCGATTAGAGTAGTAGAAATAACGGGTATTCTGGAGGACTCTCAAGCAGAAAAACTTGATATAAAAAAAGGTGATTACATTATCAAATATGATGGTGTCCGAGTTTCTATGCCTGAAGAACTAATTAAAGAAACAACCAAAGGCAAGGACCCGACACCTGTAGATATGATCATTTTACAAAATGGTAAACCAAAACGCGTTTTTCTTGAAAAAGGTTTTATCGGTATTCGCGTGCGGGCCAAAAAAATCCAGCCCAA
>JAAEKY010000239.1 GCA_024227235.1 Desulfobacteraceae bacterium
AAACCCAAGGTGCCGATCTGTCCGATCTGCGGCGGTCGGCTTAAATACTATGCTTCGATGGTGCGATTTCGATTGCCCGCATACGAAACAGGATAAGCAAAGACTGTTTTGAACAATTACTTTTATTTTAAACCGATTTTGACAATTTTATCGGCAATGGATTACTGCGCCCTGACCAAGTCAACATGCGGTTAAGCGTAGTCAGAAAGGCTTATTTTGAAAAAATTTTGAAACTTCCACCAGCACTTTGATCTATAATCAGCCTCGCCACCCTGGCCTTGATCCGATTCCAGGGCGATCCCATCCTTTCAAATATCGAATCAATACCCTTATGCTGCTATATTAAAGTCGGGCTTCTTGAACAATGGATTGAAACGACCCTGCGGGATCGTGTCAATCCTTAAGGTTAGCGTCTCTTGTAAATAAAATATGTAACTATTGGAAAACTGAAAAAAAAGCCAGAAATTACCAGTGTCAGTATTGTTTGTCTATAGCTCTTAATCATTTTTAAAAATCCAATTTCTAATATCATGCCAACTGTAACATATATTGCAAAAATTGTAGAAATTAATAAGTAAGTATAAACAGTTGATTTGTTTTTATATTTTTTTATTAGGTTGTAAAATCCGAATGAACCACTTATAAAGAAAAGAAATCCAGTAATAATTATATATATGTCCTCTTCTGGTGGTTGCCCACCGTCAGCAAAACCAGAAAACTCTAAATAACCATAGAATGTCCAGACTATTCCGAAAAAAATAAAAAATAAATTGAATGCTCCTTTTAATATTTTTATACTATTCATATATTTACGCTAACGATTGAACTGTGCGGCCCGGCCGCTTTTTGGCCGGGTCAGCACCAGTGAATTGTTCAAGTAAGCCGCTTCGCGGCAGGGTCAAACCAAATCATATTCCTTTACAATCCCTGTCAGCAGTCCCCATTTCGATCTAACCTACCGATTTCAATCATGGTATCTGTGAATAGAACCATTTGCA
>JAAEKY010000240.1 GCA_024227235.1 Desulfobacteraceae bacterium
GGCGCACGGTAATTTCATATATTTTTCCATATATATCAATAGGTTATATATTACACCAAACTATTATCTCATATTTTAATCGAAATGTCCCGTGTTTTTTTCCGAATTCTCAAGTAAATATACATAATTGATTTTTCATCAAATATTGCTATAAATTAAGAAAATATTTTTTTAGATAGCGAAATGTAAGATATAAAGGAGAAAAAAACTGGCAGTTTTTATCAAAAAGCCGCAAAACAAATATAAGCCTGACCTTTTCAACCTACTTTACCTGTCATGACAACCGGCATTAGTTTCTGTGCTGTGATGCTGTGCCAAACAAAAAAGGTGCCAGTTTGGCGGCACCGCCATTTAATTGGTAAAAATCCCAGGCTAAACCATCCGGTCCGCGTATGGGCACATCGGTTTGCCGGCATTTGTATCCAAGCGCCATCTTTAAAAATGAGAACAGGCCTTTTTCAGGCGCTTTTTTCATAATTGACAACTGTTGTTGATTTGACATATTGCTCTCGACAAAGCGATAAAAGCCGGCTCTTATCATCTTTTCCCATTCTAATTGAGCAGCGATGCTCACAAAGCCGGCAATGTCGTTTTCAAAATTCACCAATTCTTCTTCAATAGCATCCATCGCATCAAATAAGCTTAATTTATTACTGAGCCTTAACCATAATGCAAGGATCATAAATTTCAGTGGTAATTGTCGGTAGGGAACTAAAACCAGTGGTAATAAAGAAAAGGTCACATGCTCGCAATTTTTTCTCATGCCTTTAGCATTGCATAAAAACCGCCCCACCGGAAGATCCGGGACATCGAAACCTGTTTGGGGACATATGGCTCTTCTTTCGTAATTACCATGATATGTTGCACAATCGGCAACACCACAAATTAGGCACTTATCTGAAAAATCGGGAATTTCCCATTCCCCTGACTTAAAAAGGCGGTAATATTGTTGTAAACTAACTTTAATGTGATAAGGTTCTTGCATGGGGAATTTTTTTTGGGTTTTTGTTGTTTTGGCAAATTACATTTAACCTAAAAATTATTCCCCTACAACTTTTCTTTATCACTCTAGTCCGTTAGTTCTCTCCTTATATTCAGTTCTGATCATACATTTAAACTTTCTTAATTTGTCTCAATTTA
>JAAEKY010000241.1 GCA_024227235.1 Desulfobacteraceae bacterium
ACAATTTTGAGTAATGAATTTTGCGTCTGAACGAAGAACCCCACAGCCTGATAGCCTTAGCTATCAAGGCGAGGACGTGATGAAGTGCAGGGGCAAAAGACATAGTCAAAAGGTCTGAATCTTAGCCTTATGAAGTATAACGATACTTTTGTTGATGAAAGTCATGATTTATTGATTTAGGTGTTCCTTTTAATTACAATACAAAGGTGGGTGTATTATCATCTTCAGAAATCATCAGAAATGGCGAAACGATAAATATCCTCATTTATTAGGAGGGAGTACATGGGGCATCAAGAATGTGGGGAAAGTTAGAATTTAGAATGGTTCATCTCAAAGTTCGAGGGAGAAAAACATGAGTACAAAATTTATATGTTTATTGTTTTTCATATTGGATCCATAACAAACCGACAAGCTTTCCCAATAAAAAGGAAAAAACAATTATGAGCTTTAGCTTTTAGCTTTAGAGCTGATGGAACAAATGAAAATATCTCTGGGTCAAGAGGAAGCGAAGGGGGAAATTGATAGCACCCTAATGCAATGTGAGAAATGTAGCTTTATTGATCTTTGCGGACAAGGCTAAGAATCAAAGTGATTTGGAGGACATGCTAGTTTGAGGTATCCGAAAATTATTGAATATGATATGCCAACCTAGATCATTGGCCACCTTCTGGCAACTTATCTCCAATGTAAGTAAGTGCTGGGACAAGGCAAATCATCACTTAAAGTTTTTTGAAAAGTTGAAACAAAACTCATCATCATATTTTTTAATGATGTTATAGTCTGACAACTTTTCGATGTATCTTTTTTTACGACTCATGCCACAATGATGACAATTATCAATTAAGTGGCGGTCAGT
>JAAEKY010000242.1 GCA_024227235.1 Desulfobacteraceae bacterium
ACAGACACTGAAGTCATTCTTCATTTATATGAAGAAATGGGTCCGGCATGTCTTTCTGAACTAAATGGTCAGTTTGCTATTGCCATCTGGGATGCCCAAAAAAAAGAACTTTTTCTTGCCAGGGATCGAGTGGGTATTTGTCCTCTTTATTACACTTTTCAAAATGGTAAAATCATGTTTGCGTCAGAAATAAAGGCGCTTTTCATGGATAATCAGATTCCAAGGCAGATTGACCTTGTATCACTTAAGCAAATTTTTACCTGTTGGACAACCATCGGATCCCGAACTATCTTTAATGATATTAAGGAACTTTGCCCAGGTCATTATATGATAATTAAGGATGACTCGACACCTGAAGATCAAAAACCCTATTGGAGTTTACCCTATTACTCG
Source organism: Desulfobacteraceae bacterium (assembly GCA_024227235.1). GTDB lineage: Bacteria > Desulfobacterota > Desulfobacteria > Desulfobacterales > Desulfobacteraceae > Desulfobacula. Next base: position 394 of record JAAEKY010000242.1, read on the forward strand.
CCAGAGCAGCAATGGAAAGGCACTCAGGAAGAGGCAGCATATAAACTCAGAGAACTTTTAGAAAATGCGGTTCGCCTGAGATTGCGGGCTGACGTACCTGTAGGAGCCTATCTTTCAGGTGGACTTGATTCATCAATTATCACCTCAATTATTTCTAAAAAATTTAATAATTGTCTTAAAACATTTTCTTTGGGCTTTGAGGAAAAAGCCTTTGATGAGTCTGCATACCAGTCTGAGATGATAAAGTTTCTCAGAACTGACCATCATCAGACATCCATAACTAATCAGCAAGTTAGTGATTCTTTTTCAAAGGTTATCTGGCATTGTGAAAAGCCTCTTCTACGGACTGGCCCTGTGCCTTTGTTTGTACTCTCCAAATTTGTCAGAAAGAACAATTTTAAGGTCGTTTTAACTGGAGAAGGTGCAGATGAAGTATTTGGCGGTTATAATATTTTCAAAGAAGCTAAGGTCAGAGCTTTTTGGGCACGCAAACCACATTCTAAATTTCGACCACTTTTACTAGAGCGGCTCTATCCCTATATTTTTGAAAATCCTGGGCGTAACAGAGCGTTTTTACAGAAGTTTTTTTCCGTCACTCCGAAAGATTTACTTGATCCGTTAATGTCTCATCAAAAACGTTGGAAGAATACACAAAGAGGCACTACATTTTTTAACAATGATGTACTTGATGAGCTGACAGATATAAATCCGATGGCAGATATTTCAGCCAGTCTTCCTGACGACTTTGGCAAACGTGATCTGTTTTCGCGTACTCAGTGGCTTGAGATGAATATATTTATGTCAAATTATTTGCTTTCTTCCCAGGGAGACCGTGTAGCAATGGGCAATTCTGTTGAACTGCGTGTGCCTTTTCTTGATCATAGGCTCATAGATTATGCAGCAAAACTGCCGGCTCATTGGAAAATTTTCGGACTTGATGAAAAATATTTGTTAAAAAAGGCATTTCAACATCAACTGCCAGAAAATATAACAAAACGTGCTAAACAGCCATATCGCGCACCCATTAGCCAGGCATTTTTTAATAATGATAACGAGCAACTTAATAATCTTATTCAAGAAGATCAGCTTGCAAATGCGGGAATTTTTAATCATAAAAAAGTTAAGCATTTGTTTAAAAAAGGTTTAGTACAAAAACATGGCAATGTCAGCGAATCTGAGAATATGGCAATTGTAGGTATTCTTTCCACTCAATTGATTCATGAACAATTTATCAAAGGTTTTACTGATTTTTCTGTCCAACCTGCAAAACCCGACAAAATCATCAGAAGAAACAGAGACGGCA
>JAAEKY010000243.1 GCA_024227235.1 Desulfobacteraceae bacterium
CATGGCAAGGCAATGGAGAATTGAATTCAAAGGTGCTTACTACCACGTAATGTCCAGGGGAATTGATGGGCGGGATATTGCTGCCAGTATTGAGGACAAGCAATTGTTTATCTCGGTCATTGAAGAAATGGCAGACCGTTTTGAAACAAAAATTCATGCCTGGGTATTGATGAGTAACCATTACCATCTTTTGATCGAAACGCCGAAACCCAATTTATCAAAAAGCATGCAATGGTTTGGTGCGACATTTACCAGGCGTTATAATGTTAAACACAGAAGATGGGGACATCTTTTTCAAGGAAGGTTCAAGAGCCTTTTGATTCAGGATGATACCTATTTATTCCGGTTGTCATGCTACATTCATCAGAATCCGTTACGGGCAAAGCTTGTCACCCGGCTGGCTGAATACCCCTGGGGCAGTTACCGGGCATATGCATATGGAGATCCATCCCCTGAATGGCTGTCCACTGACTTGATTCTGTCACTGATGGATAAAAAAAATCCACATAAGGCATATCGGGACAGTGTTCAGACATATGCTGGTGAGAAGAAAAAAATATCAGAAGACATTCACCTGGGAATAGCTGTAGGTACTCGTGAATTTGCTACCCAGATCAAAACCCGTTTTTTACCAGACCAACCTCATGATGAAATACCACAGCAAAAACCATCCAAAACTGATTACGATATCCCTAAATTGTTGAAATCCGCTTCACACATTCTTAAATGTGATATTAAAGCGTTTAAGGATGCAGCCAGGATTCAAAAATCAGACAAAATAAACAGGGATCTTTTGGTTTATATGCTATGGAGAACAGGTGCTTTTACCAATAAAGAAATTGGGAAATATCTGGGGATTACGTATTCATCAGTCAGCTATTGTGTGAAGTCTTCCAAAACGATGATGAAAAAAAATATTGAATTTAAGAAGGGGTATAAAAAGCTTTATTCACTATTCAAGATGTGACCCCGTCTCTATAGATGTGACCCCGTCTCCAAGATGTGACCCCGTCTCCTCCGTCTCTTGAGGAGAATAAAAAAAAATTAAAGCGTGGAAACAGGCATATTATCTAAAAATAGTTCTATGATTCATCATTAACGTGGATCAGCATTTTACAAAGATGTTCGCTGAGGAACATAATTGCCTCGATATCAAGATGTTGAACAATTGTTTCATCAAATAAAAGCTTAATCTGAGCGTCAAACCCTTCACTTGTATCCCAGAGAATAAGCGTTACCGGCACTTTGGGGAAGGCTATAAAATCATAGGCAAGATCGCAGGAATCGTATTGGGCTGTAACATCTTTGCCACCAGATACTTTGCATGCGTGCTTTAATTGATTAATATGAGAAGCAAAGTTTTTTTTTAAAGGCGCCTCAACATGATCTTTCATGGAAACTATTTTTGATACGGTATTTGGAAATTCCTTAAAGCTTTTTTTATTCCCGGTAGGCTTAACAATGCCTCCTTGCGCCATATGAATATAAACAAAAGTTTGTTCATTTCTGGTCAGTTCATTACCAAAACCATCTAATATCTTATTTTTAGTGATTAAAATGCTTTTATTAAAGTAAGGTAAGGTGATTTGTTCAATACCTTCAATTATTTTAAGATCTCCTCCAATACGGATAGCAATATCTTCCAATGTCATGGAGGCGGCTTTTTGTTTTGCCCAGTCAAGTGCTTCTTTGGCCATATCTTTTTTTAGCCATTTACCTTCTTTATATTGTTGCTCTAATTCTTTTTGAGCATCCTGCAGGATTGCAGGATCAATATGGGGACAGTTCTTCAATGGGTGCTTTTCAGAAACCACCATTCCAGCAAAAGCGATGCATGTAAGAAATCCACAATCTTTACAATTGGTTTTTGGCAATATTTTAGAATACAGGTCTACAACAGAAAGGGCCATTATTTAAATCCTTAAAAAACAGTCAGGCTGAATGAATCAATCAGATTGACTATAAAAAATTAATTAGCGTTTGAACGAAAATTCATCTTTCTGATGCGTTGCCTCAAACTTTTGCCAAATTATAAGACTGGCCTCATGTACAGTAGTACACTCCAGCTTCAAAATTCCTTGCGCCTTACATATGGGCAATTTTTCGCCCAAACTGCCGTTCTCAGTCAGACACTAATTATTCTTTTTCAAAATCAGATTTTTCCGCGCCGCAAATTGGGCAACACCAGTCTTCTGGAAGGTCATCAAAACTAGTTCCAGGTTCAATACCATTGTCGGGGTCACCATCTGCCGGATCATACACATAGCCACAAGGTCCGCATACATATCTGTCCATTTAAAATCTCCTTTTCTATTTGTTCAAATTAATTATTAATCCGTTATTTTACATCATAATCTGTCGACTTGGAAGTATAAAATTGACGGGTTACAATAGATCAGTTTTTTTAGGATAAATATACTTCCTATATATGAAGCAATGATTAAAAATTTATATAAAATCAAAAGTAAAGGAAATTCCGGGGACATGGAAATTCCGGGACGGAAATTCCGGGGACATGATACGGTTTTTTTCCACCGCCCGTCAAGAAAAGGTGCAAGCCAAGTTTTGGCAGACTGGA
>JAAEKY010000244.1 GCA_024227235.1 Desulfobacteraceae bacterium
ACAAAACTTAGCATTTATATAAAAAGCGGGGCATGACAAAAAATTCAGATGTCAAAAATCCAAATCATTCCTAAAAAGGATCGAAAATTGAAGTTGATCCGATCCGGAGTGAAAAGATATAAAATCCATTAAGCAATTCCTATAAAATTATCCCAGGGATTACCTTTTATTTGTCCTTGGAATAAATAACGGAATCAGAGTTGGGGATTTATGATATCTAAAACCTGGTCAGATTCACTAAATCAAAGAATCCAAGACCGGAAAAAAAATCATTGTTATTAACAAATCGGTACGCAAAGCCTTGGATAAATATATTACAGCCGGCAAATGTGATGAGCAAGATTTCTTATTTAAAAGTGCTAAAGGTGAAAACCAGGCAATACAAATCAATCATGTTAACAAGCTTATGAAAAAATGGACTCAGGCAATTAATTTAAAACAAGGTAATTATGGAGCTCTCACCTTAAGAAAAACTTGGGGCTATCAGTAACGAGTAAAATTTGGTACCAGGTTTGAGATCCTTTGCAAACAATATAATCATTCGAACCCATCTGTAACGATGCGCTATTTAGGGATTGAGGACAAGGAAGTTCATGGGATCCTCATGAATGAAATTTAAGGTCCTATATTTAAGATACAAACGAATAAAAATTCAGCAAATATTATACGGAACCAAAATCTAACAAATACCCAAAAGGCCAACTCAAACGTAGCTGTGGAAACAGACCACTTTAATTCCGTTTTCGTATCCATTAAACAAATAGGGCGAATCAAATTTCTCCTTTCGGTACCTGAACGGGCGTTATAAACTTTTTGTGAAAGGAATAATAAGACCTGCTGACATTTTAAATCGGTATAAATGCTTTACGATGAGTGAAAATCTTGCTACATAAAAAATTCGTACTGTTGACACTTAAACAGGAATATAAAATGAACTCATTGCCTTTTTTAATCAAAAATACGTGCATACAGGGGCTGATTTATCTTACTTTTCTAATCGTATTATTTTGTCCAGCATTGGTTTTTTCTGCTTCGCAGCTTGAAGGAAGTTGGTCTTCTGTTGACAACAGCAATGTAATTTTTAAAGGGAACCAATACCAGCTTTCTGAATACGGCCAAATCGTGGACAAAGGAACTTTTAGTGTTCAAGGGAATATTCTGACAACTAAAAGCCAGGTCTCAGGCATGGCTGACCAGTATGCCTTTGAATGCCAAAATAATAGTTTGTCGCTTCGGGATAATTATGGCCAATTCTACCAGTTCAACCGTTCTACTGCTACCAATACAATTAAGCATCCTCAACAGCAGCAAGGGGTAAATGGACCAAATACCCCGACACAAATCACTCAATTTCTTTCAGGGAGGTGGAAGGATATTCGATCCAGCGGTCATACGATTATTGAAATTCATTCCAATGGAACGTTCGCATATTACAGTGATTCTACTGCCTCAGGTAATTATTCTAACCAATATGGTAAAACTGGGTCATGGGGATATGGAAATCAGAACAATTTGCAAGGCCGATGGCAGGCCAATGGAACACCACAAAGAGGTACGATTTTCTATCAGTCCCCGAACGGTGAAAAAGGGACGCTTAATTATAAAGTCATGGTTGAAAATGGGAATGTTTACAGGAATGAATGTTATTTTGACGGAACGTTATACCAACGACAATAAATATTTAATTTGAAAGGATGACGAAGCCTAGTTTGCCAACCGGTTGGCAAGGGCACCGGAAATTTCAGGAATTCAAATAACCCTTACCATTTATTAATGGTAAGGGCGTTTACTCATATAATTTATTCTTCGTAAATCGCATCTCCAGGGAATTGTTTTTTAATGTCTTCTGGTACTACATCATACATACCTGCACCGGCTACATAGTCTTTGCCCCCGTGTTTTACCACTTTTACATAGGATATTTTTGGAAAAGTTCCATCCCCTTTACTTGGACGTGGCCATACATAAGGTACCCATCCAGACCCTTTTTCCTCACAAATTTCACTGAAATTTAAAAATAAAAGCGTACCATTTTTATCAGCGAACCCTGACATATCTTTTCCATCAAGAGATGGTTTTATGGGATGCATCAGGACAACAGAATTAAGGTCTTGTATCCAGATATAGCCATCCCCATCAGCAAATCTGAATTCTCCATTTGGATCTTTGATTTTTGCAAAGGCGGCTTCTCCTTCTGCTTCAAGCAATTTGCAGGCTGCTTCGACCTTTGCCTTGGCAAGCTGTGGAGTGAGCTCATCAGCAAATCCGTTTGCAGTAAAGAAAAGTGCAACCCAAAGACCTGTAAAAATGATGAATGTTTTTTTGACCATGATGTTCCTCCTTTAAAATAATGAAAAAAGGACAAATTTTTTTGTCTTCTATTTTATATGACACCTAAAGGTTAAAAAAATTCAAAAATTTTTTTTGGGGCAATGGATTGAAAGGGATGATTTTTTAAAACTTAGAAGGGGATAAAAACAAAAAGCCCCTGAACGGGTTGCCGCCCAGGGACTTTTTTAAATCATCTAAGATGACTTTTTCTAAAAGCAAATAAAACGGTTAACTATATCACGGTCACATTTGCAGCTGCTGGCCCTTTTTGACCGTCTTCAATATCGAAAGTAACTTTGTCACCTTCGTTGAGGGATTTAAAACCTGTTGAATTAATACCTGAATGATGGACGAAAACATCTTTTCCGCCGTCTTCTTGTTCGATAAATCCAAAACCTTTTGAGTCGTTAAACCATTTTACGATACCATTTGCCATGTCGGCACTCTCCTGTAATAAAAAATAAAAATAATCGTTTCTAACTTTGAGGGTAAACCTTTTATAAATTTTTGGGATATACACCTTAAGGAGGAAACTACTGCACATAATTGTGCACGATTCAACTATAATACAGTAAAATTGAATAAAGTCAAGAATTATTAAATTTATCTAACCCATCGGCATTTTTTTTGCGTATAGCACCTTCATTAAACATAGAGATGTGCTCTTGAGTAAAAATTTTTAAAATAGATTTTAATTTCAATATGTTATAAATATGATAAGGAAGGATTATATCCGACTTAGTCTCTCTTTTTTCGGCTTAAATATCTGGAAGAACACAACAATTAGTATTTATTCGATTGCAATTCTTGTTTATTAGTGTAAGATGCATCTCTATTATATTGAAGTAGGAGCACATTCCCTGTTAAATTTTTTTCAGGTTGTCCTCGCTAACCTCGTTGTTTACTTAACCTCGTATGTTGCCGTCGAAGTCTATGCTGATTACTCAAATGTGAAAACAGTATGAAGATTTTGTCGGAGACATGACCTGTCTTTTTTGGTCCCAGATCAATTCACCAGAACCTACAGCTTTTCGCATAACCAAAAGACCGAATGGATTTAAATATATCCATTTTTTTTAATGTCAGGAAAAACCCTGGCAGTTGAACGAATAAAAAGGAGTTTTAATGAGTTTCAAACCATTTAATTTTCACCCCTCAATCATCCGCGGGATAACTGCTTGCGGATATAACAGTCCTACACCGATTCAGAAAGAAGCGATTCCTCCAATCCTTGATGGCCAAGATATCTTCGGGCTCGCACAAACAGGCACAGGAAAAACAGCAGCATTTGTACTACCTATCCTTGAAAGGTTACTTAAGCGTCCCGGGAAAAAAGTGAGAGCCCTTATCATGGCACCGACACGGGAATTAGCAGAACAGATTAATGTAAATATTAAGCAATTTGCAATAAAAACAAACCTGAAAAGTGTTTCCATATATGGTGGTGTCAGTAAAATACCCCAGATTAAAGCCATCCAAGATGCCCATATCATTGTTTCGTGTCCAGGCCGGCTGCTTGATTTAATTAATGATAGAGCCGTCAGCCTGGATAATATTGAAGTGCTGGTCCTTGATGAAGCAGATCACATGTTTGACAAGGGATTTCTTCCAGATATCAAACGAATTATCAAGCAATTACCTCAAAAAAGACAATCGCTTGTTTTTTCGGCCACCATGCCTAAAGAAATTAAACGTTTGGCAGAAAAAATTTTACATAACCCTGTAACAGTCCAGATTAACCATTCACTGCCCGTTCAAAATATTTCCCATTCACTTTTTCAGATAAAGAAAGAGCAACGTACATCTTTACTCAAATATCTTTTCAAGGAAGATGAAATGAAGAGCGCGCTTGTGTTTACGAGAACTAAGCATAAGGCCAAAAGCCTGGCCCGTCAATTAGACAAAGCCGGGTACAGCGCAACCTCACTACAGGGAAATTTGACGCAACAAAAACGTCAAAAAGCATTGAATGGGTTTCGCGACGGAAATTTTAAAATTCTGGTTGCTACTGATATCGCCGCACGTGGCATTGATGTTCTCCAAATTTCCCATGTCATCAATTATGATTTGCCGGATACAGTCGAAACATATACACATCGAACCGGTCGAACGGGTAGAGCAGGAGAAAAAGGCAAAGCATATACATTTGTCAGCCCGGAGGATACAAAAATGATTACTTTAATTGAAAGGAATCTTGGCAAAAAAATACAAAAAGCGACAGCTCCGTCTTTTGATTCTTCTCAGAAAAGCAGCAGGCATGGAAACAAGCACAGGAAAACATCGGTCAGCAATAAGAAACCTCGCTGTCTCTGGTCTAAATCTTTGGCTTTAGCTTAAGGATTTTCAGGTCGGTTTACAAGATAGATCCCTGATCCTACCAGAAAAAGTGCGCATAAGAGGTAGATAGTTATTTGCTCATTTAGAAACAGAGCTCCTGCAATTACACCGAAAATTGGGGTTAAAAAAGTAAAAGAGGCAAGTCTTGATACAGCATAATTGCTGATCAGCCAAAACCAGGCGATATAAGTGATAAAAGCGATCCAGAAAATTTGGTAAAATATACTGCCAAAAGTGAGAATAGAGAGGGTTTCGATTTGAGGCTCTCTAAATATGATAGAAACAATCGGAAGAACAACAGCTGAAACAGCCAGTTGATATAAAAGTGTTTTGCTCGGTGCGATCACAGCAAGGGGACTTGCCTTTATCAAGACAGTTGTTGCCCCCCAGATGATGGCAGCAATAGTCAGCATAATATCTCCTATTAGCATTTGTTTGGTTGGCAGGTTTATAGATTCATTAAAGGCAATTAGAATACCGATGAAAGCCAGGCAGAGGCCAATCGCCTGACTTTTATTGATATTTTCTCCAGGAATGAAAAACTGAGCCCCTATGGCGACTGCAAACGGGGATGTATTTATAAAAATGACTGCCCTGCTGGCATTTGTGAAATTAAGCCCCCAATATATGAATATAAATTCTGCGGAAAAAAGTAGGCCGGCAAGGATGCCCCAAAAAAGTGATTTGTCTTTTGTCAAGACAGGTATGCTGCACAATTTCATCCATATCAGCACCAGAATGGCTGACCCGATTGAACGGATACCCGCCTGGATGATTGGCGGAATATCCTGAATGGCAACCTTTATTGCAACCTGATTTAATCCCCAGCTGGCACATAAAATGATAAGCAGTATTATTCCCTTAACATCTAATGCAGCATTTTTATTTTTCATACGGTGTTCATGTCCCTAAAATTAATAAAAATCAATTTATTTGATGGCAGAGAACTGAACCCGGATTCTGCATCTGAATATTTAAAATTTGTCATAGACATTATGGCTGATTTTGTTTTTTGTGAAATTTAATATATTGCTTTACTTTATCAGCGGGTTGAAAGATTCCAAAATGTCCTTCGCATAAGATATCTGCATTCAGGTCAAGAAGCGTATCCATGGAAGCCTGGTAATCATTCAAGTCAGAGCCAAAATCAGTATTAAAAGGTCCATGAAGGTCCTGACCGAACACCACCTTTTTGCCATGGGTCTCTACAAGAATGGAGATAGACCCAGGGGTGTGTCCGGGTGTGTGGATGCAGTGAAAATTATATTCCCCTATTGAAAGAACGGTTTTTTCTCCAGTGAATGTTTGATCCAGTTTGACAGGCGAATACCTGACGCCATACCAGGAAGCAGCCGTCCTTTGATCATGCCCCTTTTCTTCAATTGGGATTGCATCAAGTTCATGGGCATAAAATTTAATATGGGGTAAATGCTGTTGCAAATCAAAGCAAATACCAATGTGATCAATATGGCAGTGAGTTAAAATACAATGTCCAATATTTGAGAAATTCAATCCATTTGATTCAATTTGCTGAATCATTTTCAAGTCCATGCCTGCATCGATCAGGACAAGGCCTTGTTCACTTTTCGTATCGACGAGATATACTGAACATTCGTTATCGCCTACATGATAAATATTATTTATAATTTCTTTCAATTTTATTTGTCCAAAATAAATGGCGGGACAGCAGCTTTAGTTACTACAACGTTCTGCCATACTTTTCCTGAGATATAAGGCTCATTATTCAACCATTGTTTGTCTAAGTCTTTTCTTGAAGGGAAGTCACAGACAATCATTGAGCCGACCATTTTATCCTCTTCATCAAGAATGGCAGCAGCATATAACCACTGACCCGCTTCAACAAATTGTTTTGCCTGATTCAAATGGTCATCACGTGCAGCAAGTCTTCTGTTGATAGCATCATCATCTTTTCCATCGTATCCTAATACTAAGAACTGCATATTTTCCTCCATTTTGTTTATTTTGATAATTTGTAACAAGCTATATCATAAGTATCCAGCTATTTTTTTTAATCCTTTATACGAGGTCTCAATAAAGATCATTGAAAAACCCAATCAAAATGGTAAGATATCTAAGCTTAGCCAAACAAGTAATATGGGTTGTGAAAAAAGAAAGGAAATTTTGTGAAGTCAAAAGCGCTAGAGGTGAATTTATCTGACACGCAAGTTGATGTGGTTATTGACTCAAAATATGATGTTTTTTTAGATATTGTTTCATCCTATGTTGGGATTTTAAACCGGATGAACATCTTTTTAAAAGAGCTATCCCATCCATATAAAAGCTGGGAATTCATCATAAGTGAAGCCAGGCACTTTTCTCGTCAATATTTTTATTTATATAAAGCGCATCCAAAGGGTGACGCCGCCCTAAATCTTTTTGTTGATATATTTTTAGAATCATTTGAATCTGATGTAGACTTGAAACAAAAAGTAAGCTCCGTAGATAATTTAATGCTGCTGTTGCAGCATATTGTTAAAGACTCTGATCAAGAGCTTGATCGGTTTCTTCCAGTCGTCGAACGGGCACTACAAAAAATTGAGCCCTATGAAAATGATGATTTCTATTTTTTTGTCAGATCTTATTATCAGCCGGATAAAATCGCATTAAATCTTTTAGATCGCATTAATGCAGACAAAAAGGTTTTCCAATCCTTAAATCAATTTTTAGTTAAATATTATGAATATTCCTTTGATTACTGGTTAAAACAGGAAGACCCAATTGAATGGGTTGGGCAGAGTATTGATGTAAAAAAGTTGGCTTATGAGTTACAAAGTATTTTAAAACGTGTATCTCATTCTGCTTTATTGTTGTATCAAAAACAACTTTTAAACATCATTCAGACAATGGATAAAGAACCCAAAACAGCCACTCAGAATTTAATGGGCCTTGTAAGCTATCAGGATTTTGTCAGTCGGGTTTGGGCTGTTCCGCAGAGTATAATGACCCAAAGCGGTGAAGATATAGAAGGGTATCATTTGAAACTGACCTTTCTTTTTTATATTATTCATATTCCGGGATTGTCCACTGTTCATGTTCAAGCGCTTCGGGATATTAATACCACCCTTTCCCATTTGATCGGTGATGAAGATTTTAAAAAAGATATCAGTATGATTAACCAGACGTTTTCTCTTCTCAAAGAGCATAAAGGAAAATATCCAGAAACAGTTCTGGACTGCATCCATAAAATTGGAGATGTCGTTTACAAGACATCGAAAATTGATTTAATTAATCATTTTATTGATCGATCTGTTGATCATGGATTTCAGTTTCCAATGATCGAAGGAACAGGAGATGACTGGCAGATAAAAAGCAACACCGCTCATGTAAAAAATATACGGGTATTTCTCGATTTGATCGGCCAACATCCCAAAAAGTCCAGGCGGTTGTTATCTGCATTAATTATATCCCTGGCCATTGGTGGGGTCTTTATCAAAGACACAGACCTTTTCCCGCGGGATATCACAAAGTTTTTGAACTCAGATATTGGACCGGTGTTTAATTTGGTCAAGCAGCTGGCAAGGATGTTGCCGGCATTTTTTAATGAGATCGGTGCAGAAGGCGCTTTGCGGGATATTTCAACCCAACTGGATGAGTCCTGCCAACGAAAAGACAGGCTGGTTCATTTCTTGAGAAAGCAATGCCATGTTGAAAGCTCAAGTAGAATTGTAGATTTTATTAAAGAAGTCATTCTTTTTTGGAAAACAGGGAATAAAGAAACGCTTGAACCCTATGTACCCCCCTCCTTTTTTCAGGAAATTGATGAATCAGGGCCTTTTATTGATGGGCCGAAAATTATTTTAGGAATTCTTGAATCAAAAGATATAATTTTTCCTGATGATTATTTGATGCATACAGAAGATGCTATATGCAAGTTGATAGATGAAGTCAAAGAAGTCTCAGACCTTGATCGTACAAGGGTGAAATTGATTTTTGGATTCCACAGGCTTTTAAACCAAAAGTACCGAACCGATAACCTGGAATTAAAAAAATATCTTTCTTCATTCAATTCTGAAAACCTGCCAGATACCCAAAAGCTTATTTCAGCACTTGATGAAAACAATATAGAGAATAAAATTCTTTCCCTTCTTTCCTATATGAGAGAACTAAAAGACATTATTATTTCTGACAGAATCTATGAAGCCAATGAGTCCATCTATCACAAACGGCATTTTGCGGTTGATATCCCTTCTATGTACGGTAGTTACAACGAGGCTAAATTTGATGCACTGGGATTGACGCTGAGGATCGAAAATATTTTAAATGTGTTGTATGAAGAACTGGTTAACAGCATTGATTTACAGGTGATTACCAAATCAACATTTAATCGGATTTATGGTATTTTAAATCTGTTCAGGATGGCCTTGGAGATAGATGGTATTTCATCCAACCAATTAGATGTCCAGATGGATTTTTTAAAATTTTCTGTGGACATCAGGACATGTTCTTTTACCCAGTACCTGGATATTTTTAAAGGGTTTACACGGGCAGTGGCAGATATTATCAATGATCATTTCAATAATATTCATGCCAATAATTTATTTGAAATCGAATCAAGGATAGGAAAAGATCAGATCCTTGAAAAATTTCTACCAAAACAGTTAAAAAAACATAAGTCCAAACTGGATCAACGGGTTGCTGAGATCTTTTTTATGGATAGGATCGCAACTTCTCTGGGACTTCAGCAAATGGATGTATTTTTAAATCGAATTTTACATACCTTGTTTCTACAGTCAGAAAAGCTGTCTCAAGTTCATTTAGGTCGATTGCTAAATTATGACCCGAAATTTTCAGTTGTTGAAGTGGTGGATAGTTCAGAGCCCATTAGCAATAATATTATATTTTTAGGCAACAAGGGGTTAAACCTTATTAAACTAAAAAAATTAGGTGCGGCTGTTCCAGAAGGTTTTATTATTACAACAGAGGTTTTTAAAGTTCGTGAGATCATTGATGACTATAAACCTGCCAACAGAAATTTCAAAAAATATGTCACAAAAATGGTGGCGAATCTTGAAAAGCGGACAAATAAAAAATTTGGAGATTTAAGAAACCCATTACTTTTATCGGTCAGAAGCGGTTCATCCATATCTCAACCCGGCATGCTGGATTCATTTTTAAATGTAGGCCTGAATGAGGAAATCGCAGCAAATATTGCAAAAATGAAAAAGTACTCATGGTTTGCCTGGGACAGTTACAGACGATTTCTTCAAGGGTATGGTATGGCATTTGGTATAGAAAGGAATGTATTTGACCATATCATTTATTCTAAGAAAAAAGAGCTTAGCATCGAGTTTAAACGGTATTTTACCGGTGATCAGATGAAAGACGTCGCTCTTGCCTATAAACAATTATTGCTTGATTCTAAAATTAAAATCATTGAATCACCTTTTGATCAATTATTTTTAGCCATTAACAAAGTATTTTCCTCCTGGGAATCTAAAAGGGGAAGAGACTATAGAAGGATTATGGGAATCTCTGATGACTGGGGTACGGCTGTTACCATTCAATCCATGGTATTTGGCAATTTGTCCAGACAGTCGGGTTCCGGTGTGGTGTTCAGCCACAGCCCAAGACTTCCAGGAGATACGATAAGGCTTTGGGGAGATTTTACCATCGGTAACCAAGGCGAAGATGTTGTGTCAGGCCTTGTAAAAACACTTCCCATATCAGAAGTTCAAAGGGAATTAGAAGAACGGGACTCAAAAATAAGCCTTGAAGAAAGTTTCCCCAATATATATTCCCAATTGAAAAAAGTAGTGCATCAACTGGTTTATGATGAAGGATGGAATCCCCAGGAACTTGAGTTCACCTTTGAAGGAGAAAGTAAAAAGGATCTGTCTATCCTTCAAGCAAGAGAGATGTCTTTAAGGGATAGAAAAAAGATTGTAGATTTTGATGTGGACCCCCAAATTCTTGATAAGGCATGTTTAGGTCAGGGAATTGGCGTCAGTGGAGGGGCTATGAGTGGTAAAATTGTTTTTACCCTGGAAGAAATTGATGCTTTCAGAAAGAGTGATCCAGAGACTAAACTCATTTTATTAAGAAATGATACTGTTCCGGATGATATCCTTGAAATAGATGCGGCAGATGGAATTTTAACGGCAAGAGGGGGGCTTACCTCTCACGCGGCCGTTGTAACATACAATCTGGGTAAAACCTGTGTAGTCGGATGTGAAAATCTTGTTTGCAATGAACCCAGAAAAAAGTGTATGCTCAATGGTGTTAAAATGGTAACAGGTGATTATATAAGTATAAATGGTCAAAAAGGATCTGTGTATAAAGGCCAGATTAAAGTAAATTAATATAAGATTTATTGAGAATGAGGAAATCTAATGAATACAAACGTTTCTGAAGCATTAGGGATTAATGGGCTTGGAAGAATTGGAAAGCTTTCTTTATGGCATCATGCCGGCAGAAAGTATTTTGATACAATTGTAATTAATGTAGGCAGGGAAGTCGGAAAATCTTTTCAGGATATTATTCATTATCTAGAAAGAGATACAACCTATGGTCGGTTGGATACTTTCCTTAATGGATATCAGTCAGAACCTGTTATTAGCAATGTGGATGAAACCAACGGTACATTGAACATAAATGGAGTAAACGTTAAAATCCTCAGAAATAATAGAAATCCAAAAAATATTGAGTGGGCTAAGAATAATGCAAAAATAGTTGTGGATACCACAGGCCAATTTTTAGATCCCTCGCTTGAATCGAAGGCACCCAAAGGATCTATCCGAGGGCATATTGAAGCCGGTGCTCAAAAAGTAATTGCCTCTGCTCCTTTTAAGCTCAATGAGGGCGTGGCGATGCCAGAAGATGCTGTTACAACTGTCATGGGAATCAATGATGGCGATTACGATCCTTTACAGCATGATATTATTTCCAATGCATCCTGCACAACCACCTGCCTTGCTCACATGATCAAGCCATTACTGGATTCTTTTGGTATTGAAAGAATTCTTTCCGCATCCATGGCAACCGTGCATGCAGCAACAGGATCTCAACAGGTATTGGACAGGTTGCCGAAAACCGGTGCAAAGGATTTGAGGAAAAACAGATCTATATTAAACAATATTATTCTGACGACAACAGGTGCGGCAAAAGCATTGCAACTGGTTATCCCGGAAATGGCGACCATAGGGTTTATTGCAGAGTCTGTACGAATTCCGACCGCTACGGGGTCCTTAATTATTCTTGTCATGAATTTTCAGGAAGAGCTCAATAAAAAACCAATAAGAAGAGAGTTGATAAATTCGATTTATGAAGATGCAGCAAAAACCAATACAAACGGCTACCTGATGTATACGGAAAAACAGAATGTTTCATCGGATATTATAGGAACGCCTAAAGCCGCAGCTGTTATTGAAGGTCACGAAACCCATAGTCGTACCGGTGCGATTAATATCAACCTTGAGCATGTACGCGGAATTGATAAACAAGTTCTTGACATGATTAAAGACCAGGTGACCAGCATTCAGGTTACTCAAACTGTGATTTACGGATGGTATGATAATGAAATGGCAAGTTATGTGAATATGCTGGGCGATAGAACCGTATCCATTGCAGAAGCAATGCATTAAATTAAAGCGATTACTATTGTTGAAAAAAGCAAGATATCATTTTAATAGTGTTATCCTGGCAGGTGTGTTGATCTTTTCAACACTTTTAAGCCATGCAGGAGAAAAAGTGCTGCCATTTTCAATAGGCGAACACATTCAATATACTGTCAGATGGGAGATGATCAAGGCTGGGGAAGCAAATTTTCAGGTCCATGACACCACCACTGTTAATGGAGAAAAAGCATATCATTTTACGCTTGAAGTGAAGTCATATAGCTATGTTGATATGTTTTATAAGATAAGGGACCGACATGAAAGTTTCACAGATGATGCGTTTTGCCAGTCTCTTTTATACAAGAAGACACAATCGGGTAAAGATAAAAAACAAGCAGAAGTTCAATTCGACTGGGTTGCCAACACGGCCACTTATTCCAATTTCGGTGAAAAAAGAGATCCCATAGAAGTCCCTTTAAAAACATTTGACCCGCTTTCATCCTTTTACAAGATGAGGACTTTAGATTTTAAAACCGATTCCAACCTGTCCTTTTCAGTTACGGATGGAAAAAAGAAGTTTATTCAAAAGGGTGACGTAATTAAAAAAGAAAAAATTACAGTACCTTCTGGCACCTTTGATACATATGTCATTTCTCCTCAAGTTAATCATTTTTCCGGTGTTTTTAAAAAAAGTGAGGATCCAAGTGTCAAGGTCTGGATTACGGCAGATGACAAAAAAATACCTGTAAAAATCAAAGTAAAAGTATTTATCGGAAGTATTATCTTTGACCTTGTTTCTGTGAAGTGACCTTATTTATAGATGTTCTCAAAAATATGTCCCTTTTCGATTTTGCATATGGATCAATGCTTTTTGATGGATGGATTATTATTATTATTTAACCTTACCAACAGAAGCAATATATATCGCAAACTCATTCTTTCCATCTAACTTAAGTAATTCATCCAATTCTTCTTGGTCATATGCAGCAATTGCACAAGTGCCAGCATTAATGGCTTCACATGCAAGATAAAGGTTCTGACATACATGGCCTGCATCTAATGCGATGACCTTATGAGCAGCAAGTCCATATCTCCATTCCATCCTGTAAGGTATGGCTACCCAGATAAACGTAGCAGCCGATTTACCAGGATAGTTTTGACCCAGTGAAGCAATTGTCATTTTTTCTGAAAGCATGTCATCGGAGAATTCAAATACAAGCTGATGTGATAATGGAAGGTATCTATACATACCGGGTTCAACTCCATCAACATTAAAGATTGCCAGATATGTCTCAAGAGCATGCCTGCAACCTGCAGAAGGAACATTCCGGTATGCATGTCCATTGAATACTTTTCCACGCTTTCCTTGAGTACACCACAAGAGATATGCAAGCTCTTCAAGTGTAATGCTTTCTTTCAGGTAAACTCTATGACTCTTTCTGTTACCAATTGCCTTGGTAAGATCTGTTTTGCGTATATCTTTCCAATCATTTGGACCTGAGAGATCGATCAAGGTTGAATCTTGTTTGTATTCTTTCTCAATTGGTGGAACATGTACACCTTGATTCTGATCTGTAAACCTGAAGTTGATTTGTTTTCTGATACTGTCTTTAAGGAATGATCGGTATGTTTGTAGTATTTCTTTGTTCATCGGATACCTCCGGTAAATTTGGAAACAGGGTTTTCTATAAGATAATAACTAATATGAATTTGGAAACCCTTGACCAGAAACACACCCGGCAATACTATCATATTTTTTATTTCAATCTCCTTACACAGAACAATATGAGCATTGTTGCACAAACGCCTGCCATTTGAAGCGATATTGTGAAATAAGTTATCTTTCACCAATATAAAAATGTACTCATAACTTTAAGAGTCTAACAACAATCAATGAGTATAAAGCTCAATATACAAACTTAATAGATTCCAAAATTTAGTTTAAAAAACATATGGATTCAATGATTTTAAAGAAATTATCGCATCAATTCAATTATGATGATAAGAGTGTTATTCAAGTTTCCGGTGACAATTACAGGGCCAAATATATTATTATCAGTTTTATAAAAAAATGGTAACCATTAAAAGGGATTGAGCATGCCCAAAAAATAATGTAAACCACAAAAATATGATTGTGATGTATAACTATCTTAAGAACTTTGCTAAAAAAACAGGTTTGGCAAAAATTAATATAGATATATTTAAAAAGCACCGCGTAAAGGAAGGAACCCTGCTACAGGTGAAAATATGCTTTTGGATAAGAAGAGAGTTGTTACTTTTAAGTGTTCTAACAAGGTAAGAGAGGAAATCAATGGTGACATTATTTAAAAAAATCTTAACAAAATTTTTGGTCAATATAATGAAAAAGCTTTCAAAGATATTATTATTCGTTATTATCATTTTCAGTTTTAACAGTCCTTGTTTAGCAAATCCATTTTCAAATTTCATGTCATTGTTTCAAAGGGATTTGGTGATTAACGTACTTTATAAGAATCATAAAAAACTAATCCAAAATAGCGAGGTTTATTTTGCAGAAGATCCCAAAGGACAGAAGATCTTAATCGGAAAGGTAAAAGAAATTTCCTTGAATAAACTTCAAATGTCCAATGTTGAAATCATTATTGATAAAAAACATAAAAAAGATATTTATGAGACCACAGCATTTGTTCTGATGAGTGGACTTTTTTCCGAAAATTCAAATGCATACATCGTTGCTATTTCTTCTAAAGGATCATCAAATAAAATAAATTTGAAATCAGGATCTTCAGTGACTGGGGTTACCTTTTTAGAATATAAAATTGTGACTGCTGGAGAAGAATTAAAAAAAATAATGAATAGTATTAAACAAGAAAACAACGAGCTCCTGAATCAACTTGAACAATATATAGACTCTTTCAATGCTGAAGCTTTCCAAAAAAAGATGGATGACCTTGTTGATCAACTTTCAGAATTTTCAGTAGAACAAAAAGAAGTTTTCAAAAATGACGTCCTACCGTCTCTCCGAAAGACTTTTGACTCGATGATGGATAAACTCAATGAACAAAATAATATGGAGAAATCAAAAGATTTAGAAAAACAGCTAATGGAAATTGAAGATTTAGTTGATGTATAATTTGAAAAATTAATTTCAATGAACCCCATTATTTCGAAACGGTATTATGAGAAACCCTATAACTATTGTCTAAGGGAAGCGTTATTATAAACTCCACTCCCTGCATTGGATCAGAACGGACGCTAAGGGTTCCTTTGTGATCCTCAGTTATAATAAAATAGGATACCGACATTCCAAGACCTGTACCTGTTCCTACAGGCTTTGTTGTAAAGAACGGTTCAAAGACTCTTTTCCGAGTGTTTTCATCCATCCCTGGTCCATTATCTTTAATAGAAACGACAATTTGTGAATACTTTTTTTCTGCTTTAAGCACAAAAGTCGGTGGTTTTCCATCACAGGTCCCTTGAGACGTCATGGCCTGGGCGCCATTTTGTAGGATATTGAAAAAAGCCTGCTGGATTTTATTTTGTGAGCACATAACAGGCGGTAGATTTTCCTGATATTGCCTATCTATCTGGATTAATTTGAAGTCATAGTTTTTCTTTAAATTATAGTCAGCGCTTGCAAGCTCAATGGTGCTGTCAAGAAGCTCATCCAGTCTGCATTCTGCAACGCTTGACTTTTCCATTCTGGCAAAACTGAGCATATTCTTAACAATATCCGCAGCTCTTTTACCAGAATTGCTGACACTCTCCATAATCGGAAAAAGTTCACGCATTTCCATGTACTTAAGGAGCCCATCCATAGAAATATTACATTCTTTTGCTGCCTTATGATTGGCAGGCAGATCTGCGGTAAGACGGTTTTTTAAAACATAAGCGTTTTGAAGAATACCCGCCAGAGGATTGTTAATTTCGTGGGCCATTCCTGCTGCAAGACCTCCCAGGGAAACCATTTTTTCACTTTGTATAATAATTTCCTCTAATCTGACTTGCTCTGTTATATCATCTATCCGTATCACAGCGCCACTTTGGTTGATACCGGCCAAAGGATATATTGTAGTGTTGAAAAATCGACTTTCATTATCAAGCTCCTGGTTAATTTTTGATTCTTTATAAGGCACTCGATTAATCATGGCCTTTTTAATTTTATCTTTTTTTTCTGACAAAAATGGATAAAGTTTATCTACTTTTTTACCAACAGCCTGAATAGATTTTATTTTTAATATTTTTTCAGCTTCAGCGTTCCAGAGGGTAACTTTTAAGTCCTGGTCAACACCAATAAGGACTGATGGCATAGAATCAATAATACTGCTTAAAAGATTACGAAGATGAAAAAGCTCTGCCTGGTCTTTTTTTTGCGCACTCATATTTCGAATAATGGATAAGATGGCCTTAACGTCTCCATACTGGATTATTCTTAAAGAAATAAAGGCGGGCCATATCTTTCCTGAAGCCGTTTTCATTTCAAGTTCAAAATTCCTGATAATGCTGTTTTTAAACAACTTTTCAAGCATTTTTTCGCGTTCAACAGGCTTTTTATATAATTTTGCAACATTGTATTTTAAAAGTTCCTGTTTTGAATTCACCTCAACCATTCTGAAAAACGTATCGTTAAAAGACAGAAGGTCTCCTTTAAAAGTGGAAATACAGATACCATCAGGGGCGAATTCAAAAAGATTCCTGTATTTTTCTTCAGCTTTCTCAAGGGCCAGAATTCTTTTTTTAATAGAAAACTGCATTTTTGAGAAGCTTTTTGCCAAAGTGCCAAACTCATCTTTTTTGGTTGTAATTATCTTTTTTTCAAGATCGCCTTTAGCTATTTTTGATGTAATATGAGTGAAATCAATAATGGGGTTAATAAAAAATCGAGAGACAAGGTAAAGAGCCAGGGGCAGCAAAACGATTAAGACCGCAAGCGTAACCAGGATCAGTGTCTTAATAATTTGCATTGTATTTTGCTTGGCCACCTGTTTTGAATGAAGCACTGCAAAGGATGCAAGATGTTTCTGGTTTATCAGAATAGGTAGTATACCCTGAAAATATCCTTTTTCGTCAACGACCATTTCATTAAGGACTATTTTTTGGTTCCTTTTTGTCCGCTGCGAAATTGTATCGTCTTTTAAAAAAAGATTTGAGTAGTCTTTCATATTTCCCGCACTGAAATGTTTTTTTAAAAAGATATTCAGCGTTGAGCTTGTCAGCCTTTCTGTTTTTTTAATAAAATGCTCATCTAATTTTTTTATCGCTTTTATAACGCCCCATTTTTTAGGTTTAAGGCTGTCAGTTTTCGGATCATAGGTTTCTGCTATAATAGGCGAGTAGGCAGCAAGGCAAAGGAAATTATCTATGATTTCAAATTGTATAAGATGTTTGTTTCCAATCGATGATTTAAAATTCAGGTCAAAATCAGGGGGAGAACTTTTTACATCCATCCAAGTGTCGGAAGAAGATTTAATGTCCTGGCCTTTTTTAATGGTGGTGATTTTACACATGAATTCAGGCTGCATGTGTACATACCCAAGCTGGGTTTGGGAATCATGGAACAATGCAAAACCAATTAAATCGGAGTTGACATCATAGATGGCAGCTTTCCAGATACCGGCAACAATTCCGGCATTAAAGACAGATTTTACAACCTTTTCATACATCCCCCTTACAGTAAGGTAGCCTAAAATTTCTCTATTTTCAGAAAGAAATCGTACCTTTTCTCCCATGTTTGCACCGGCTGCAAGTTGAGATGTATCAAGAAAGAGAGCATTTTTATCATCTTGGATGATTTCTTCAATGAGATTAAAGGAATTGAGAATAAAATCATGACCAGCCTTTTTATTTTGAGATGTTATTAGAATAGCCACAATAATGGTCGTGAGCAGCATAATAATTATTATTATTGCAGAAAGACCAAGACTAACCCTTTGCTTAAGATTCATTTAAAATCACCCATATTGCAGTCTTTATCTTTGGGGTCCATGTAAGCATCCTGAGCAGATACCTGGCCGACAATTTGAAAAAATGCATATGGTTTTTGCACATCCTTTGCTTTTTTAACCTTAACAATATAAGCTTTTCCCACCTGCATATGGTCTTGTGATCTTATATGCCCAGGATTTGCAAAAATATCGTTAAATGTATGATCTTCAAGCTGCTTTACCACATCCTCCACATTTTTTGATCCAGCCCGTTCTACTGCTTTGAGATATTGGAGAACAGCACTATACGTTCCGACATTAAATGTATTGGGTGGATGATTGAACTTCTTAAACCATTTTTTTACAAATTCTTTTGAGCCGGGATTATTGATTTCCCAGTACCAGGAAAGGGCACCATAATCTCCTGCATACACGTCCTCTCCTGCTGCATTAAGTGCTCCGATATATAAGGCGGGTTGTATAAAGGCAATTTTTTCTTTTATACCGATTTTAATGGCCTCTTTTACCGCACTAATATTATCTCTACCAGCATTGAGAAGCAATAGGACATCAGGGTTTGCCTTTTTGGCTTTGAGTAGATATCGGGTAAAGTCAGCCGTCCCTAAAGGTGCCATCTCGTTTCCCAGTAAAACCCCTCCCTTTTCTTTGAGCGCATTTTTAAAATGTTTTAAAAGATCATATCCCCATTCGTAATCTGCTGTAATAGCAAACCATTTTTTTCCTATATTTTCTGCAGCCCAAAGACCCACAGCCGTTGCCTGCATATAGGTACTCCAACACCAGTCAAAGGTGTACTTATTACAATCTTTACCGGTGTGGCGGGTGGTTCCAGATGAAACACTGAAGAACAATTTTTTGTTCAATTTGGCTTTATGGGAAACAGCAAGGGCTGCCGTGCTGTT
This sequence comes from Desulfobacteraceae bacterium, assembly GCA_024227235.1. Lineage (GTDB taxonomy): Bacteria > Desulfobacterota > Desulfobacteria > Desulfobacterales > Desulfobacteraceae > Desulfobacula. Next base: position 19,069 of record JAAEKY010000244.1, read on the forward strand.
AGGGACATCAAAGATTGCATCTACTTTTGATTTTTCATACAACTCTGATGCCATTTGATTGGCAAGTTCAGGTTTTAGCTGAAAATCTCGGTAAAAAAACTCAATTTTTTTTCCAAGAACGTGCCCGCCGAAATCATCAACAGCCATTCTAGCAGCATCTACATTAGAAGCAATAATAGCCGCATATGGGCCTGACATGTCAGTAAGAACTGCAACCTTTACAGCTTCCTGGCCGGCAAAGGCGGGTGTGTTTAACAAAAAAGTAAAAAAAACGACCACCAATATTAAATATCTGCAATTCATTTCATCCACCTTTTAAATTAAAAGTTGAAGCATCACATAAAATTTATGCCACAAAACAAAATAAATTGGAAATATTAAAATTATTTCCTAATAAATAAAATTATTGCAAAGGTTAGGAATTGCTGTTTTTTGGTCAGGCAGCTTTACTCACAAACTTGTCTGACTAAGTAAACCCCACAAATGTTTGCAACAGTGGGGTAACTTTGTAATCGATCAACCCAGGTCGGTTTGCCTACGCCCAAGGAAAAAATTTTTGGTTTTGTCATAACCAGACGAGAATTTAACTTTAGATTCTTCAATAAAGGTATAAAGGGTTGGAACAACAATCAGTGTGAGCATCGTTGCAATCATCAGGCCAAAGATCACCACAATGGCCATAGATTTCCACCACTGACTGGACTCACTGGCCCATGACATCGCCATGATATGAAAATCATAACTGACACCGGTTACAAGGGGTAAAAGACCCAAAATGGTGGTGACAGCCGTGAGAAGAACGGGCCTCAATCTTGTAGCCCCAGCCGATAAAACAGCGTCGCGTATTTTCATACCGCTGTCTCGAAGTTTGTTGGTATAATCAATGAGAACAATGGCATTGTTCACTACAACACCGGCCAGGGAAATAATCCCCACCCCTGTCATGATGATACCAAACGGTGAGTTTATCACAGTAAGTCCCCAGAAGGCGCCGCCAAAGGAAAGAATCACAGATGTCAGGATGATTGTCGGTTGAACAACAGAATTAAATAAAGTGACCAGGATTAGGAAAATCAAAAATATGGCAATCAAAAAAGCTTTAGAAAGGAATTCTTCAGTTTCTTTTTGATCGTCATTTTCACCTGTAAATTTATATTTGTAGCCCGGGGGCAGTTCCGTATTTTTGAGTAGCTCCTGAGCTATATTTCTGGCAACGGTACCGGTTGTTTCAGATTCATCTACGTTAGCCTTAACCGTAACAACTCTTTCATGATTTTTTCGGACAATATCGCCGAGGGTTCCTTTGAACGTTATGTCGGCAAGAGTGGTTAATGGAACAATTTCACCTGAGGCCGTCGGGATCATAAGCTTATTGAGTACGTCGGAGACATGTCTATCCGATTCAGCCAGTTTTACCACGATGTCATAATCTTCGTCTCCTTCATAAAAGGTTGAGACATCAAGACCGTTGTAAGCTGTTTTCAAGGCATTACCTATGGCACTTGTGTTCAGACCAAAAAGAGCTGTTTTCTGGCGATCAATTTTTACCTGAACGCTTGGCAGCCCACCCTGATAATCATCCCTGATATCTTTGACATGGGGAATGCGTTCAATACCTTTTTTAATTTTTTCAGCAATTTTGCTTAAGACTTCAAAATTATCACCTGAGAGTTCAATATTTATTGGCGGTCCTGTTGGTGGGCCTTCTTGTTGCTCATCCACTGTGATTTTCACACCGGCAATGCCTTTGACACGATTCCGTATTTCTTTCAGATCATCTTTGGTGGACGATTTTCTATCTTCAAAATCAATAAACTGGATACCGATGTTATTGGGTAGATTGCTGTCAAAAATAGAACTACCCCCACCCGTATTTTGCTTTACGCTAGTAAAAATATGTTCAATATTATTTATATTGCTGGGAGCCATAAATTTTTGACTATCAATGGTTTCATGTTCCTGGCTTAGAAATGCCTGGCTGTATTCTGTACCCTGATACCCAGTTATGGCCATTTCTACTTTTTTTACAGTCCGGTCAATAAAATCAATATCTGCTCCTTCTGGTGGATCAATATTTACATATATGGATTTTGGATCAAGAGGAGGGAAAAGCTCAACTGGTTTTTCTATACCCACTTTTAAAAACCAGATCATGATTAGAATAATTAATACGCCAAAAGACCCGGTAAATACCGTCATCTTATGATCTAATGCCCAGTTTAATATTTTAGAATAGCCTTTTAGCAAGGGCCCTTTAATTTCAATGGGTTTTTCGCCCTGTTCTTCTATTTGTTTTGCTGTAAATGTTTCTCCGCTTATCTTAGCTTTCATGAAAAATGAACACATAGCAGGGGTAACCACCATGGCCACAAAAAGGGAGGAGGACAGCGTTACAATCAAAGTAATAGGAAGATATTTCATGAATTCACCCATGATACCCGGCCAGAAAATCATGGGGAAAAAGGCTGCAATGGTTGTAATCGTTGAACCGATCACTGGCCATGCCACTTCTCCTGTGGCTTTCATGGCAGCTTCTAATTTTGGAACACCTTGCTGCATATACCGATAGATATTTTCAATGATGACAATCGCATTGTCCACGAGCATTCCAAGCGCCAAAGTCAAAGAAAAAAGTACAACCACATTAAGCGTATACCCCAGAGCTTGTAACACAGTAAAGGAAAGAAACATTGAAAAAGGAATCGCAAGACCGACAAGCAATGCATTTCTAAAACCCAAAGCAAGGAACAGGACAATGACGACTAAGAGAAGCCCTGAAATTATATTGTTTTCAAGATCAGCCACCATCAAACGGATATCTTTTGACTGATCCATTAATTTGGTAATCGTTGTATTTTTTGGAAAGGTTTTTTGGGCGTGTTTCATCATGGCGTCGACTTTATCCCCAATGAAAATAATATTTTCACCCGCTCTTTTTTTGACAGAGATATTCACTGATTCCACACCATTCAGGCGAGATCGAGATGTCTCTTCCTTAATCCCATCAATAACAGTTGCCACATCTTTTAAGTATATGGGATGGCTGTTATGGGTGGCCACAACCAAAGATAAAATTTCTCCGGGGGTTTCAAATTCACCCGGGACCTTTAGCTGGTATCTACCGTCTCCAAGCGTAATGGCGCCACCAGACGTGTTTTGGTTTTCACTGACAACCGCATGTTCTAAGGACACAATGGGGATACGATAATAAGCCAATTTATCGGTGTCTACTTCAATTCTGATCTCTCTATCCTGACCACCGGTAACGTCAACTTCTAAAACACCCGGAACTGCTTCTATATCATCTTTTAAATCATCCGCAATCTCTTTTAACATTCTCGGGCCACATTTTCCTGCCAGAGAATAAACCACAATGGGTATGTCAGAAAAATTTTGTTCGATAACTGCTGGATCATTTTCAAGATCAGATGGCAGATCGTTTTTGGCCTCATCCACTTTATCTTTTACTTTAGTCAGGACTTCATCTATGTCTGTACCCGGTAGAAATTCAATGCTGATCTGGGATAACCCCTGGGAGCTGACCGAACTGATATTTTTGACTTTATCCAGGCTTTTGAGCTTTTTTTCAACTTTGATCGTAATACTGGTTTCAATATCTGACGCAGAAACCCCTCGATAATCAGTTTGAACTAAAACAACAGGGATAGTGATGTCCGGCGAATTCTCTCTTGGTAGCGCAAAATAAGAATATAGACCGATAACAATGATAATAAATGCCAGCACAAGAGCACTGGTCCTGTTCTTTACTGCAAGATCCGAAATAATCATTGAGAGATTTCCTCCATATCCCGAATCGTTTTGGTAACATTGACCTTTTCTCCATCTTCAATAATTCTATGGCCAACCACGACAACCTTTTCTCCTGGAAAAAGTCCGTCAGGAACATGCGTTTTCCAACCGTCCAGAAATCCAGTGGTTATTGGTCTGAAATGGACAATACTCTCTTTCTCAACATAGACACCAACCTTTTTATTCAAGGTGACAAGAGAATACATTGGAACCGCAAGCCCATTGGGTTCTTCTCTTTTAATGATATTGACTCGTGCAAACATGTCCGGCAAAATCTGACCGTCTGTATTGTCTACCTTTATTTCAAGGTTATAAAGGCGAGCCATCGAATTAGATGTTTTATATAAATAGTGGTATTCGCCGGTATACGTTTTACTGCCGACAGCATCAACCGTCATATCAAAAGTTTTAAGCTTACGAACCGCATAAACGTCAGACTCTGGGATACCCACCTCAATTTTCAATCTATCGATTTGAATGATCTGGGCCACAGGATCTCCAGGGCTCAGGTATTTGCCGTTTTCAATATGAACACGATCCACAATACCTTTCATTGGAGAACGGATGGTACAGCGATCCAAGTTTAATTTTGTATTTGCAAGATCTGCCTTGGTCGTTTTAACTCTGGCTATGGTATCGTCTAATTGTGACTGAGTAACAAATTTTTTCTTGACCAGCGCTTTTAACCGCTTTTGGGTTGAAAGTGCGATATCATAGGACGCAAGAGAGGCATTATAAGCGTTTTGATAATCACTCTTATCGATAACAGCAAGGATGTCGCCTTTGTTCACGCGGCGGCCTTCAGTAACCTTCTTGTCAATGACTTTCCCTGTAATCTCTGTGACAATCTCCAGAGAAACCCATGGCTTTACTACACCTGGAAGGCTTAGCTTTTCCATGACCATCGACGGGATAAGTTCCATTGTCACCACATTGGTCAATGATTTTTCAATTGTCTTTTCACTAGATTGTCTTTTGGCAAGCGCTTCTTTTTTAGATTCAATTAAAAAGTACAATGGTATAATAATTAATAGGCAAACCAGTACAACAGAGAGAAAAGGAATGCTTTTCCAGATGATTTTTAATAGGCTTCTTTCTGTTGTTTCTTCTTTGTTAGATAAGTGTTCCATAAATATGTCCTTCTGCGATTAAAAAAATACTACACAAAAATATAGCAATTTTGATTGATTTCAAGGGGTGTTTTTAATTCCTCATCAAAAATTGTTAAGTATCTAAAAATTAAAGTCATTATAATTATGAAAAATGAGATCGCAAACATAATTTTATATGATAGGCCTCCTAAATGTGAAAAGTCTGATCTACCCGGATATTTCATAACCTAAAGGTCAGACCCGAAGCGTTTTTTCCTTAGCTGCAAGACACAGAATGATATGGCTGCCAAGATATAAGATAGTCTGACAGTCTTTACAGCCATATCGTTCTACAAAAAGAATAAAACAAACCAGATGAGTCCCATATTATCTCCTAAAATCCTCCAAAATAAGTTTTGCGGTTTGCCGTCCTGCCATCATGACCGGTGTATACCCTCCGCCATGTGACCAGGCACTGGCAAGATACAGCCCTTTTATAGGGGTCTTTGATTCTAAATGGGGCATATCCCGATCAAATCCGTAAATGGCGCCCTCAGGGTTCTGGGTATAAAACATGTTGGTCAATGGCGTGCCTATTTCCATCACCTCTATCATGTTAGAAAGATTTGGAATTAATTTTTGTTCAACCCTTTGAATAAATCGGTTGGCAATTCTTTCTTTCTCCTTGTTATAGGCTTCCTTTTTATTATTGAAATAGTCTTTTTCAAATTTTTTCCATGGCTCAAAATCAGCCAGGCACATAATAGAAAGCGTAGATTTCCCCGGAACTGAATACCCTTTAAACAGATTGTCATAAAGAGTGATACCTATATTGGAGTCTGCCAAATCTTTTTTTGAGAAAAGCGGGGGGTTGTTACCTTCAATACGGTGTGCAAGGTCAATTTCGTAATCTTTGATATGATCAATTTTTTTATTTAGGCCAAGCCATATCACAAAACTTGAAAGAGAGGTGTTTCTCTTTTGAATCTTTTGAGAAAATGATGGGGGAACACCTTTTTTAGGAAGTAGTTTATTAACCAATATTGGAAGGCTGCAATTGGCTATAATTGCTTTTGCGGGATATGTTTTTCCTGTACTGTCTATCACCCCTTCAATGTGGCTGTCTGGATCAACAACTATTTTATCAACAGATGTGTTATAAAAAATTTTGCCACTATTATTTTCAATACAGTCGGCAAGGGTATCACTTAAATCCTGGGATCTGGTTTTATAATATTGTCCGCCATGGACAAGGTATTCTCCTGTGGCAATGGCATAGAACAAAGCATTAATGTTTGATGGGGTAACACCATAATACCCTGAAAAAATTGCCATACAATATTTTACATCCGGGTCAGTGACATGTTGTAATATCCATTGTTCCAGGGTTAGCTTTTCAAGCTTTGCCATCATTGAGTTTTTAAATCGTTTGCCCCCCCATAATTCTGAAATCACTTGTTCCATCTGGCCGTAAAAATTATATATGCCTTCTTTTTCATACGGAAATACTTTAGACAATTCTGTTTTAACCCCTTCTGGATTTTTTGCAGGCAGAGTGACATCAAACTTAGGGGTTACAATCCTTCTTAGCTCTGGAGTATATGCGACCTTAAGCTTATCCCAGACTCCAAGGTCTTGAAGAATCATTTGGGGCATAGCATGTTCTGCAACGGTTGCATGTAAAGAGACATCAAAGGTAAAGTCACCGCGTTCAAAAGAGGTTGCATATCCACCCGGGACTGCATGCTGTTCGATTAAAGAAACATCAAATCCATATTTGGATAAATAAGCAGCGGATACAAGCCCGCCAAGTCCGGCACCGATCACAACAATTGGAAACTCTTTTTTATTGGGAAAATCAGATGCCAGCGCTTTAAGCCCTGTCCAGTTTATAGCTGCAGCACTGGATGCTGCCATCAAGATTTTTATAAATTTTCGTCTAGATAGAGTATTGGCTAATTTTCCAGTTGTTTTATTCGGTAATTTACCCGGTAGTTTAGTTGAGAATTCCATGTGATACCCTCCTTCTTTTAATTAGCGCCTGATCGAAAACCCCGTATTTGAGTGAAAAGTTGCCCATATGCACGGCGCAAGGAATATTGAAACCGGAGTGTACTACTGTACATGAGGCCACTCTTATAATTTGGCAAAATTTCGCAGCAACACAGCAGATGGGTGAGTTTTTGTTCAAATACTAATTATTTATTGAATGGTGATAGTAATCTCTTTTGGGTTTGAATCCAGTTTAAAAGCCGCCGCATCATATTCAGGAGGTCCAAAAGATCCCCTTGCATCATTTGAAAAGCCATACCGTTCTGCTGGAATACCAAAAATTCTGGTGTCCAGTTCATGATTTTCGTTTTCATCATGATAAACTTTTATGGCATATTCACCCAATGGAAGGCTGATGGTTTCAACGACTTCATTGTTTGAAATTTTGAAATTAAATCCTTTAAATGGTGTTTTGGATTCATAATTTGCTTTTGAATTAGAAAGTCCGACTTTTGCGATACCATTTGAGTTTTCAAATCCCTTGATATGGATAATTAAATCTGTAGTGGGTGGAGGTGTCTGGCCGGAAAATGCATTTGTTGCCATGATTGCCATGATCATTGAAAAAAGTGTAATAAAAATTGTTACGCGTTTCATTGTTTGTTTCTCCTTGTTTATTTTGGCAAACTTTAAAAATCTGTTTTGATTTTTGTCTATCATGGCAGTTTTTTTTTAAAGCACAACTTCACAGCGACAGATGGTAAAAACAAGGGGGTGGAATAACGAAATCAGAAGATGAATGGAATGTAAAATTAGAACATCCATTGTTGATTTTGATCTGGAATATTGTTAATTGACAGAGCATTAAAATCTTATTTCACAAATTCGATTTCTATTAATGAAAGATTTTTTACCATCTGTTTTTAATTACTTTTATTAAAAAATGCGATGAATGGTTCAATACAAGGGATGAATGGAGTTGCGATGCTTAAGTGTATTTAGTATCTTAAACTAAATAAAACACGAATAAAGGCTAAAGGATGCAAGGACTCAAACCCAAAAATAAAGCGAAATCTCTAATAATTACTGCATTATTTAATACGATTATTGCGCTGGTGTTAACTTTCATGGTTATGGAGAAGCAAGATTTTTTTGATGTGTTTATGATCTCACAGTTCATCGGCCTGTCTATTTGTGTTTTTGTGTCAATCGCATTTGAAGTTACTGAACAAAAAGAAAACAAATGGATGGCATTGGGTATTTTTTTAGGCCTGTTTTCGGGTATTTTTTCAGGTGCTTTATTGAGCTGGATTTTTTTAGCTTTTTTCCGGGATGTTGATTTTGGTTATTTCTTAAAAAATATATTTTCAAGTGTTTTTATCTTTGGCATTGTCTTTGGCGTACCCATTATTTATTTTTTTGCTTCCAAAGAGAAACTAATAGAATCGGAAAAACAAATCCAGAAAGAGAAGATCAAACGACTCACTGTAGAAAAAGAGGCTGCCATGACAACCTTACGGATTTTACAAGCGCAAATTGAGCCTCATTTTCTTTTTAATACCCTTGCAAATGTAATTTCACTTTTTGAAATTGATATGGAAAAAGCAAAACAGATGCTGATTGATTTTAATGAATATTTAAGGATTTCTCTTCAAAGAACCCGTCAGGAAATGATCACACTTAAACAGGAGCTTGATCTGATCCGCCAATATCTTGAAATTTTTAAAATCAGGATGGGAAACCGACTTTCCTATACGATTAATGATCGTACGGATATGTCAGAACTTGCTTTCCCGCCGTTAATTATTCAACCGCTTGTTGAAAACAGTATTAAATACGGGATTGAACCTAAATTGGAAGGTGGTACAATCTCCATAGATTGCAGGATAGAAGAAGATAACCTTTCAATCATGATCTCAGATACTGGAAAAGGATTGGATGAAGATGCTAACCAGGCAGGTATTGGGATAAACAATGTAAGCCAGAGGCTTGAAAATATTTATGGGAGCCAGGCAAGTTTAATGTTGAAACAGAATCATCCCACAGGCATAAAAGCGATGATAAAGATACCGTTATGAAACCAATTACAGCCATTATTGCAGATGATGAAGAAAATTTAAGAATGGGTATATCTGTTTTATTAGAACGGTTATGGCCTGAACTTACGATTTTGGGTCAAGCCCAGAATGGAATTGAAGCACTATCCCTCATCGAACAAGAGAGGCCGGATATTGCATTTCTTGATATAAAAATGCCGGGTATGACTGGTGTTGAGGTGGCCAAAAAAATATCTGGTATTTGTAAAATCGTTTTTATTACAGCTTATGATCACTTTGCCGTCCAGGCGTTTGAAAGTGAAGCCGTGGATTATATTCTGAAGCCTGTGACCCAAAATCGTTTGGAAAAAACCCTTATCAGGTTAAAAGGCCAGTTAGAAGCGCAGGATGACTCTTTGAATTTTGATTTGAAAATGAAAAAAATTATCCAGGTGTTGGAAAATAAGGAAATACCTGATTATTTAAGGCTGATAAAGGTAAAAACAGGATCAGAACTCAGGTTTATTCCTGTTTCCCAGGTGCTGTATTTTAAAGCCGAAGACAAGTATACGATTGTACAAACAGCCACAAATGAATTCTTAATTAAAACACCTATTAAAGACCTTGAAAACATGCTTGACCCCAAACAGTTCTGGCGGGTTCATCGAAGTTCCATTGTCAACATTGAAAAAATTAAAATGATAAAGCGATCTTTCACAAATCAAATGATGGTTGGGTTTGATCAAACGGATCATACTCTCCCGGTTAGCAGATCCTATGAACACCTGTTTAAGCAAATGTAAATGATAATAAACGTCTCTGTCGATAGTTATTCCAAATATTTTAAAATCGAAATGATATTTTAAGAGCTATTATCATTCTTTGTTCGTTAATTGTGTATGATTAATCTTCCATCTGAAGTTTAAGGAAAAGCGGCACGGCAGCACCAAAAATAAGTAATGCGCCTGCAACAATAAAGCCCACAGGGAAAATTCCTCTTTCCCCTAAAATACCAATGATATTTGGAAGAACCCCGCCACCCACTAAAAAGGCGATGGGTATTGTAAAAGAGATGGCAATATTACGGGTTTCTTTCGAACCAATATGCGATAAAGCTGCAAATGCCGGTGGGAAAAAACATACCGCAAGAACCGGTTGACAAAATATAACGACGTGTAAGGGCCAACCTGACAATATCCCTATAAACAAAGTTGATATTCCTGTAAAAAACAATAGCTTTTTCAGCGATTGCAACCGGCATTGCTTTTTTATGTACAGGACTGAGCCAAAGCCTGTTCAGCATGCGGATAGGTCTATTTATTGTTGGA
>JAAEKY010000245.1 GCA_024227235.1 Desulfobacteraceae bacterium
AACCGGAATACCGGCCAAACCGCATATGAGCGCATCGAGGCTGTGGAATTTATCCGTCGCTTCTTACTGCATGTGCTGCCAAAGCGATTTATGCGAATTCGTCATTTCGGATTCCTGGCGAACCGGTACAAAAAGCGTAATGTGCAAATCTGCCGAAAGCTTCTCGGATTATGTGGCGAGTTGCCGGATGTGATCAATGAATCGATCCGGCAAGTGATGCTCAGGTTGACAGGTGTGGATATCATGCGCTGTCGATGTTGCCTTAAAGGGATGATGGTGGCTGTGGTTAAGATCCCTAAAGGTACTAGACCCAATGCCTTTTCGATTTTGCACCCACCCTAGCATCATAGCTTGATCGGATATGCGGCACACCGGTTGACGCGCTTTTTGTTGGTTCGATCAACGAAATAGCCTTGAGGACAGGTGCGCCTATTAGCTGATATTTCGTTTAAAATTAAGAAACTAAAAGGCTTTTATAATCACGATGATACGAAACCGGCACAAATATGGAAACTTACAGGCTTGGTTTTTTCCACTTTTTTCGGAAAAAAGCGATTTGCCGGCCATTTTCAAGATCTGCAGAATCTTTACAAACCCCATAGATAGTGTTACGACCATTCATGCTTGATCGGACGGCTCAGTCCAACAAGTTTTATCCATAATCCCGCTATCTTGATCCATCATTTGAGGTTTTTTAGAACCGTTCGTTGCGATTGAGCCTTTCCTTGCTTTTTGTCTCGGCGGGACAATGGATAAAACTCTATACGTTATATGTGAGATACGGAAATTAAAGGAGATTTAATGCAATTAATTACTCGCGTCACTTGTGTATTTATGGTGCTCATTTTAGGTTTGTTTTTTACAGTTGTCTCAGCAGATGAAAAGTCAAAATCCGCTAAATTAAATGAATTGATGGAACTTAGCGGAATGGTTAAAATCATGGAGCAAGCGCGAAATAAAAACAAGACTCAAGCTCTTCAGTATAAACAGGGGTTTATGAAACAACTTAGGACAAGTTTCCAAACAAATGATCCTGAAGTTTGGGAATACTTCGAAATCGAATATCAAAAGTTTATAGATTCATTAGAGCCGAAATGGACTGTTGAAGAAGCAGTTCAAAAGTATATAGACCTCTATGGTGCACGAATGACAGAAGAAGAAATAGATGTAGTTCTTAAATTTAATAAATCTGCGATAGGCAGAAAATCGACATCGGTATCAAATAAGGTTGCTCCAATCTGGTTCGATTATCTCTCTAAAGGGAGTGATTCTCAATTTAGTGAGGGACTCAAAAAATTTGTAGCTAACTTAAAAACATTTGTTGCTGAAAAGAAAAAAATGCAAAAGAGTCAGAAAGAACAATAATACGCGCATATAACCTCATGCTTTACTCGGATTGTGGCTACGCTGGCGCTCCGCCACAACCGGTAAGCATGGGTTAGGGCAACGAAGAGTCTGACAAATATGAAAACATTTCTTTTAGCAATTTGTGCATTGCTTTTGTTTGGACTATTAGCGTGTGAAAAATCAGCAGATATTTCATCACCTATAAAATATGAAAAAGAGAGCGTAAGCTTTTCATATCCTCAGAATTGGAAAGTAACAGAAGATGTTAGACAGCAAGATCTTCGCTATATTTTTGTCGAGAGTCCGGGTGATGCGATATTTATTGTTCAGATCTACTCAAAACATGACGCGGTGTCCTTTAAAGAATTTGTTGAGTGGTTTTCATCTCAAAGTAAGGAAGAAACACCAATTGGTAAAATGGAAGAAAATACATTTTCTACAGTCGAAAAGACTACGCCTGGAAAAGGCATGAAAGGGATCAAAGAAAATTTCTCGATGACTCTTTTTGGCCAAAAAATACCCCATATGCGGGAATATTACACTATGGATTCAAATAATGAAGTAGCGT
>JAAEKY010000246.1 GCA_024227235.1 Desulfobacteraceae bacterium
CCCCGCCCAATACCTGCCCGCCAGAGAGCCTGAAATGAAAGAAGCGGTTCAGATTGATTTGAATAGGTCCATGGATGAGATTCGAGCAGAACTCACTAAATATCCTGTTGCAACACGGCTGTCGCTCAGTGGTAAAATTATAGTGGGACGGGACATTGCGCATGCAAAATTTATGGAGAAATTTGAAGCAGGTGGTGGTCTGCCAGACTACCTGAAAAACCATATTATTTATTATGCAGGCCCTGCTAAAACACCTGAAGGTGAAGCTTCTGGCTCATTTGGTCCCACAACTGCCGGAAGAATGGATCCTTATGTGCCTGTGTTCCAAAAGGAAGGCGCTTCCATGATTATGTTAGCCAAAGGAAATAGGACACAACAAGTAACAGATGCGTGTAAGGAATATGGCGGATTTTATCTTGGCTCTCCTGGCGGTCCAGCAGCCCGCCTTGGAAAAGATTTTATTAAGAAAGTTGAATTGATTGAATACGAAGAACTGGGTATGGAAGCAGTGTATATGATCACTGTGGAAAATTTTCCTGCCTTTATTATTGTAGATGACAAAGGTAATGATTTTTACGCTGATTTATTATAAATATTGATGATATGCTTGTAACAAGTTCCACCGTGTAATACTTGGAGATTATCATGGCGGCTAGAATTGAAACAGATACAATGGGAAAGATTAAAGTCCCTTCTGATAAATACTGGGGGGCTCAAACCCAAAGGTCATTAAATCTTTTTAAAATCGGAAGCCACAAGATGCCTTTGGAGGTCATTCAAGCCTTTGGAATATTGAAAAAAGCTGCCGCCATTGTAAATAATGATTTAGGTATTTTATCACGAGAAAAAAAAGATATCATTGTTCTAATCTGTGATGAAATTATAAAAGGATCACTGGATAAGCATTTCCCTTTGATCGTCTGGCAGACCGGATCTGGTACACAATCCAATATGAATGTAAATGAAGTCATTGCCAACCGGGCCCATGTTTTGAGCGGCAATGAACTTGGGAAAGGCAAACGGGATGTTCATCCAAATGATGACGTTAATCAATCTCAGTCTTCAAATGATACATTTCCAACCGCCATGAATATTGCAGCTTTCAGGTTGATATCTGAAGTGACAATTCCCTGTTTAAAAAAATTGAAATCATCTTTAGAAGAAAAAGCCAATAAGTGGGATAAGATCGTAAAAATTGGCCGCACCCATATGATGGATGCGACTCCTCTTACCCTGGGGCAGGAATTTTCAGGATATGCTTCCATGCTGGATCATGGACTTAAGTCCTTAACGTATACCTTGTCTCATCTTTGTGAACTCGCGATAGGGGGAACAGCAGTAGGAACCGGTCTTAATGCGCCTCATGATTTTGACAAGAAGGTTGCCAAGGCCATTGCAGACCTGACAGGGTATCCATTTAAAACAGCGCCCAATAAATTTGAATCACTGGCTGCGCATGATGCCATTGTTGCCTGTCACGGTGCTTTGAAAACAGTGGCAGTCAGTCTTATGAAAATCGCTAATGATCTACGGCTTCTGGGGTCAGGACCGCGATGCGGTATTGGTGAGTTAAAGCTGCCGCAAAATGAGCCGGGGTCTTCCATCATGCCGGGGAAAGTGAATCCCACTCAGACAGAAGCACTGACAATGGTGTGTGCCCAGATCATGGGAAATGATGTTACCATTAATATTGGCGGATCAAACGGGCATTTTGAACTCAATGTATTTAAACCGGTTATTATTTATAATTTTCTGGAATCAGCAAGACTTTTAGGCGATGCAGCATTATCATTTAAGACCCATTGTGTGGATGATATTGAACCTGATACTGAGAAAATCGATAAGCATCTGAATGAATCACTCATGCTGGTTACAGCCCTAAATCCTCATATTGGCTATGAGCAGGCCGCCAGAGTCGCAAAAAAAGCGCATATGGAGAACAAGACTTTAAAGCAGGCAGCAATTGAGCTTGGGGTGGTATCAAAAGATGAATTTAATCAATGGGTGGACCCGAAAAAAATGATTGGTTCAACACCATCTAAATGATGGAAACCTATAATTAATAAATTTTTATTTAATTTTTTCAAAACTGTGAGGCGTATCAAAAATTTTTGATACGCCTCACATATGCAGAATTAAAGACAATTATTATGAAGTTAAGCAGGCTTTGCTATCACGACTGTCTTTTGTTGCTTTAAGGTAGCAGTTATATTTGTTTTTATGATCTTTCATGGAGTCATCACATTCTGTCATTTCTGATACAAGTCTTTTTTGTTCTAAAACATTACAATGATGATCTAATGAATTGGCTGTATTTTTTTTCATATTACGTGCCTCCTTATTTATAAAGACGTGTTAAAAGTTAGTCGAGACTTATTATTAATCTTAAAGCTAATTCTTTTTTTTCCGATGTCAACATTTGCCTTGCTTGAAAAAAGGGCATATACTTTATAAAATTGAAATTATTTAATAATAGGAGGTCAAAAAGATGGATCACCAAGTGACCTTGTTTAAACCATATCCCTTTGAGGAAGGCCAGAAAATACGGATAGAAGGATCAAAACGATCCGGTGACTGGGAAGTGGTTGGTATAAGTGACAATAAAGTGACTTTGCGTTGTCCAATTTCAAAAAAGGAAGTGAACTGGGACAGGTTTTGTTATTTTATTGAAGAAAAAAATATGAAATGGCCGAGTGACTAAAGGTAAAGACATATGAAAGTGATACTCTTGATGGCGGTTACAGCAGATGGGATGATTGCAAGAGATTCCATGCAATTGGTGGACTGGACGGGAAAAGCAGATAAGAAATATTTTGTGGATATTACAAGGCAGTCAGGGACTATGATTATGGGCTCAAAAACATTTGATACCATTGGCAAAGTGCTGCCTGGGCGCAAAAATATTGTCATGACAAGGGATAAAACAAGGATCAGCAATGACGAGAATCTAATTTTTACAAATCACCCCCCCACTCAAATTGTAAACGATCTTGAAAAACAAGGTGTTGACTTTGCTACTCTCATTGGCGGATCAGTTGTGAATACTTTATTTATGAAAGAAAATCTAATTAACGAGATTCATGTAACAATTGTTCCAAAACTATTTGGAAACGGCCTGACATTGTTTAATCAGTCCTTGGATGCTCAATTGGAGTTAATGGATATTGGAGAAATTGATAAAGGCCATGTCCTGGTAAAGTATAAGGTTACCCCCTCAGATGTTTGAAACATTGGGGTTGAAAAATAAAAAAAAGGAGATTCCATGCTGGATACAAGTAAACGACAAAAAATAATTGATCTCATCAACCGCGAGGTTGTTCCAGCATTAGGCTGTACCGAACCTGTAGCCGTTGCACTTGCTACTGCCAAATCAAGAGAGGTTTTAGAACAATTCCCTGAAAAAATTAAAATATATGTTAGTGGCAATATTTATAAAAATGGAATGGGTGTGGGTATCCCGGGTACAGGGTTGACCGGCCTTCCAATCGCAGCAGCATTAGGCGCTGTTTGCGGTAATTCAGAGTACGGGCTTGAGGTCTTAAAAAAGGTAAATGATTCAAATGTTAAAAAAGCCAGTCAGATGGTCAGTGATAAAAAAATAGATATTATCGTAAAAGATGGAACAGATAAATTATATGTTGAAAGTATTTTAACAGCAAAAGGTTCAAAAACTCGAACCATTATTTCCCATCGTCATACAAATATTGTTTATGTAGAAAAAAACGGGAAAGCCGTTTTCCATGGATCCAAAATTCCTTTGCCAACACAAAAACCAGAAGGGGAAATCAATCTTTCAGTGGCAAAGATATATGAATTTGCAGATCAGGCACCACTGGGTGAATTAGAGTTTATTCTTGAAGGTGCCACACTCAATAAAGCGGTTTCAAAACAAGGCATGACAGGAAAATATGGCCTCAAGACTGGGTTGACCATACAAAAAAATATTACTAGAAAATATATTGCCGATGATCTGGCCTCCTATGCTATGTCTTTGACTGCTGCAGCTTCCGATGCTCGAATGGATGGGTGTACACTGCCTGTGATGAGTAATTCCGGTAGTGGAAACCAGGGAATTACAACTATTTTACCTGTAGTTGCTGTCGCACAAAAAATAAAAGCGGGTGAAGAAAAATTAATCAGGGCACTTATTTTAAGTAATCTAATGGCAATTTATATCAAGCAGTTTGTCGGTCAATTAACCGCACTGTGCGGGGTTTTGACAGCAGCAACCGGTGCTGCCTGTGGGATCTGTTATCTTTTAGGTGGCACCCTTGATCAGATTGGTGGCACCATTAATAATATGGCAGCCAGCATAACCGGAATGATATGTGACGGTGCAAAACAAGGATGCGCTTTAAAAGTATCTGCCGGTGTCAGTTCGGCTGTTTATTGTTCCCTTTTAGCAATGGAGGGTATCAGTGCGACTAATACAGATGGCATTATTGCCGAAGACGTTGAACAGACCGTTAGAAATATAGGCGAGTTAGCCAGAAAAGGCATGATTGAAACAGATCGGCATATCCTAAATACGATGCTTTCAAAATAGTAATGACTTAATATTAAATAATATTTTAATTTATAGGGCCTTACATCCCGGATATTTCATCAGGAATTTAATAATTCCTTGACAGCTTATTACACTTTGATTATTGAATTTTGCATGTCTTTATCTGAAAAAAATACACCATTGTTGTTAAAAACAATTCCTGTACGAATTATTATTCCTGTTGCCTTAACCATTCTCTTATTTATTTTAACTATTTTTTTATTAATTATTCCTCTCATAGAAAAAAATATGATGGATGTAAAAAGAGAAGGTATCATGCATTTGACAGAAAGTGCATGGAGCACATTAAATCTTTTTCACTCCAAAGCAAAAAAGGGCTTTGTTACTCATGAAAAAGCAAAATTGCAAGCCATCAAGCACTTACAACAATTAAGATATGGCCCAGAATTAGAAGATTATTTCTGGATCAATGATATGACACCGAACATGATCATGCACCCCTATCGTCGAGATCTTGAAGGTAAGAATGTGTCTGATTTTAAAGACTCGGCGGGTAAGAAAATGTTTGTCGAGATGGTTAAGACTGTGGAAAGAAATGATTCTGGATTTGTTGACTATCTGTGGCAATGGAAAGGGGATTCAAATAAAATAGTACCCAAAATTTCTTATGTTAAAGGATTTGAGCCATGGGGATGGATAATCGGAACCGGTATTTATGTTGAAGATGTCAGAATGGAAATTTTAGCGATTACTCATAAATTGATCTTCACATGCTCAGGAATCATGATGGTTTTTTTAATTTTATCCGGTTATATTATATGGCAAGGGGCCAAGGTTGAAAAAGACCGTAAAAAGGCAATAGATCAATCCAAACTGAGAGAAAATCAGCTTTTGCAAGCAGATAAAATGACATCACTGGGTATATTGGTGGCAGGGGTCGCTCATGAAATCAATAATCCTGCCACCTCCCTAATGTTGAATGCGCCCAATCTTAAAAAAGCCTGGGAAGAATTTACACCGATCCTGGATGATCATTTTACCTCACAAAAGGATGCGCTTGTCTGTAATATGCCATATGGTAAACTCAGCGAGCGCATCAATATGATGTTGACAGCGATTGAAGACAGTTCTGTAAGAATTAAAAGAATTATTACGGAGTTAAAAGATTTTTCACGCCCCACAAGCACAGATGTTGAAAATGACATTGATATTAATCAAGTCGTAAAAAAATCATTGGAACTGACTCAGTCTATATTAAAAAAAACCACAAATCATTTAACATTTGAGTTTGAAGACGCCTTGCCAAAAATTTGTGGAAATTCCCAAAAACTGCAGCAGGTCATTATTAATCTGTTGGTGAATGCAAGTCAGGCCCTTGAAAGCCTGGACCAATCCATCCATATACGAACATCAAAAGCCAAAGCCTCTCATTTTATTATTATCGAGGTGATTGATACAGGTCCGGGTGTGCCGTCTGAAGATATCAAGAAATTGAAAGATCCGTTTTTTACAACTAAAAGAGACGATGGAGGAACAGGACTTGGACTTTCTATTTCAGAAAAAATTGTTTATGATCACATGGGAATGATGGAGTTTGTCTCTCAATTAGGACAAGGATTAACCGTTAGAATATTATTGCCCTTCCCAAATAAAGAAAAAAAAAGTTAGATCCCGGATATTGAAAATGATGAATAGTCAACAGACATTAAATAGGCCCATTCTGATTGTGGATGATGAACCGCAAATTCTTCTGGCAGTGGATACCACCCTTAGAATGGCGGGCATGGATAATATTATCACCATTAGTGATTCAAGAGATGTGATTCGGCAAATGGAGCGCCAAATTCCCTGTCTCATCATTCTTGATTTGAATATGCCCCATATCAATGGTGAGCGCCTGCTTAAAATTGTCCGTAAAACCTATCCGAAAATACCTGTGATTATTCTTACCGGTGCCATTGATGTAGATATGGCAGTCAAATGTATGAAAATCGGTGCCATGGATTATGTGGTTAAACCGGTTGAGGAGGACCGTCTTATAGCCGCGGTTAAACAGGCTTTGGACTTTGCAAATCTTGAAAATGAGATAAAGCATTCCCGTGCAAGTGAGCTGTATGCTCAGATAAAGAACCCAAAAGCGTTTGAGCACATTATCACCCAGGATAAAAAGATGCATTCCATCTTTCGGTATATTGAAGCCATTGGACCCTCTTTCCAACCAGTGCTTATTTTAGGGGAAACAGGTGTTGGAAAGGAGCTTATCGGAACATCCATCCATATGTTAAGCCAAAGAAAAGGAAATTTCATTGTTGTGAATGTGGCCGGATTAGACGATAATGTGTTTTCTGACACACTTTTCGGTCATGTATCCGGTGCATTTACAGGCGCAGATAAGGCAAGGCAGGGATTGATCGAACAAGCTTCCGGAGGAACACTTCTTTTAGATGAAATCGGAGATTTGGCATTAACATCTCAGATAAAACTGCTTCGGTTGCTTCAGGAAAGAGAATATCTTCCATTGGGTTCTGATAAAATCAGACATTCAGATGCAAGAATTATTGCCTCTACAAACCTTGACCTTTGGACGTTGGAAAACAGAGGGGTTTTTAGAAAAGATTTGATCTATCGTCTTTCTACTCACACACTAACACTGCCACCACTTAGAGAGCGTCTTGTAGATTTGCCATTGCTGCTGGATCGTTTTATCTGCCAGGCAGCCGATGAAATGGATAAACCCATTCCGGATATTCCTAAAATATTGATTGAACAGATGGAAAATTATCCCTTTAAAGGCAATGTCAGGGAACTTAAATCCATGGTATATGATGCAATTTCACGATACCAAAAAGGACCCATTACGGCAGATTTGTTTAAAAGCTTGGGTGCCTTTGAGCCGGGACCCGGTTCCAAAGAGGATCTGTCCCATTCACTTCCCACTCTTAAAGAAGCCTCAAGGGATCTTGTGGAAAAGGCCATGAAACAGACAGGCGGAAACCAATCGGCTGCCGCCGTGATCCTCGGTATTTCCCAGCAGGCCTTAAGTAAAAGATTAAAAAAATTAAAAATAGAGAAACCTGAAAATTAGCCTACAACAAAAGTTGTATCCACAACAAAAGTTGTAGGCCGTCTGTCTAAGGTTATTCCTATTGATATTCTTGGAAAAAATCTTCAGATTCTCTACAACTTTTGTTGTAGTACTGAGAATCGTTCCCTCCTTATCTTTTAATAGATATCTAATTAAAACAGTAAGATAGAATTTTAATAAATTTTCGGCACAGGGTTTGCTCTTAACCGTATATATAAATAATTATTATTAATTTAAAGGAGAGCCCCGATGAATCAAATTAAAAACCTTGGTTGGCGCGTCACAATGGCAGGATTAGGAATCAATTTAGCCTTAGGTATTCTGTATACCTGGAGTATCTTCAAGATGACCATTAAAGAATCGATAGTCGCTGGTGATGGTATTTTTAACTGGAGCCTTGCTTCTTTAAACGATCCTTATGCGGTTTGCTGTCTTACTTTTGCGTTTGCAATGATTCTTGCCGGTCGCATTCAAGACAGATTCAGCCCCAGATTTACAGCAGCTATCGGGGGCGTTTTGGTAGGACTTGGTTTGATTTTTATTGCATTTTCCACTGCATGGATCAGCTGGATTCTCGGGTTTGGCCTCTTCATGGGAATGGGACTTGGATTTGGCTATGCATCTGCCACCCCACCGGCGATCAAATGGTTCCCTCCAGCGAAAACAGGTATGATAGCCGGTATTGTTGTTGCAGGTTTTGGCCTGGCTTCTGTATACATCGCCCCCCTGGCAATCTTCTTAATTGAAAAGGTTGGTCTTTCTCAATCTATGCTCATTTTTGGTATTGCGTTCCTCGTTATTGTTTGCGCTCTTTCTCAGTTTTTAGTAAATCCGCCAGAGGGGTATGTACATCCGGATACCCATCAGAATTCCAGCGTTGCTGCATCTGATTCAATAAATTACAGCCCCGGAGAAATGATGCGAACACCCGCTTTTTATAAGTTATGGATCATTTTTTGTATTGCATCTGGTGCAGGGCTTATGATTATTGGTGGTGTTGCTGGAATGGCAAAACAAGGAATGGGCGGAATGGCGTGGGTCGTGGTGGCCTTAATGGCAGTGGGCAATGCATCAGGACGTGTGATTGCAGGCATTCTTTCAGACCGGATAGGTCGAGCCAATACCCTTTTTATCATGTTGATTTTTCAGTCCATCGTCATTTTTTCTCTATTATTTATTACACCTGATCAGATAGTGCTTTTGGTGATTGCTGCAACATTGATAGGGTTTAATTATGGTACAAATCTTTCCCTATTCCCTTCTGCCACCAAAGATTATTTTGGGTTGAAAAATTTTGGTGTTAATTATGGATTGGTTTTTAGTGCCTGGGGTGTGGGAGGCTTTATATTCCCAAGGGTTTCTCAAATGATAATCGCCCAAACCAATAGCCCAAAAATGGCATATATTCTTGCAGCAGGCCTTTTGCTAACTGGGGCAGTGATCGCCTTGATGACCAAATCACCAGTTGTTGAAGAGGAAGAGGCAGAATCAGGATTTATCACAAATCCCGTACCTGAAAATATACGGGCGTATGCCATGCAGGAATTAAAAAGTATAAAATAATGGGACCAAAAAGGCTTTTTAAAAAAGGAATACTCATGCAACGAATTTTAAGGGAAATAGCGGGTGATGAGTTTGACAAAGGCGATATTTTGATGCTGATAGAACCAGAAGTGCTTGGTAATATGATCGAAAGCCATATAAAACTAAATTATAAGTAGCGCACTATTGTAAACTATTTAATTAGAGGGCCGGCCTGAAATTTTTTAAGCCGGCCCTTTGTTTTTTAATTTCTGAAACGGTTGATAATGGCGTGCGGGTCTCTTGACATTATGATGGGATTGATAGTAGCTTGGGGAAAAAATAAAGATGTAATGAAAAAAAAGAAAAAAAATATCATGATCAGGTTTTTGGATTGGATTTCCAAGGGGAATAAGAAAGAAATCCGAAAAGGAAACCTGTGTAAATCTTGAACCAGCAAAAAATAAGACACTGGTTCAGTGGGTTGAATATAACAGATAAAAAAGAGTGATATATGAGCGAAAAAGTAAAAGGGTTATTGCAAAAAATAAATTTAATTGAAACAGATATGGATTTGCATAAACAAATTCTTGTTTCCATACCATCTGACAATAAAGCAGAAATAGAAACGGTTATAAAAAAAATTGCTGACCAAAAAAAACAGATCGGCGATCTACGGCTTGAAATTAAAAATACAGATGAAGATGAATATAATAAAATTATTGCCATAGAAAAAGCGGCTCAAACATTTCGGCAAATCTCCAAGGATAAAAAATTTATTCTTGTAAATACATTAAATGAAACAGGGGAATGCTATATTACATTCAATGACGGCACTCGCATAGATTGTCTAGTGGCTGCAAAAGAAGAAAACGGCAATTGGACAGTTCTGACGTTGGAAGGGGAAACAAAAGAATATCCGGGGGGCTTAGTGAAATAGGAGAATTAAATTGTAAATTATGAAATATCCAAAGAGCATCCTGTCTTTGATGATGCTGAATCTGATTTTCATGAAGCCCACAATACTCAAAGTTACATACAGAATCTAAAATCTGTGGAACCTGCCATGATGTTAAACATGTGGTATTTGGAACCGCTTTGAAAATGTGGCAAATTTTTCCATTGATGTGTCAAAAATAAATCAGAAAAAAATAAATATCCAGGTAAAAAATTAGTCCTTTAGATTTATACTATTTTAATATAGATTAATTATTTATGTCCTGTTTTTTATAAATTATAAAGGAGCTATCATGAAAATTATTACCATTTTGGGAAGTCCGAAAAAAAAAGGTAATACAGGTAAAATTCTCTCAATTTTTGAAGACAGAGTTGGTGAAAAGCATGAAATTGAAAGAATTAACATCAATCAATATAAAGTAGGGGGTTGCCTAGGGTGTTATAAATGCCAGGAGAAACCGGATGAACCGGGTTGTGTGCAAAAGGATGACGCATTAATTATATTCGAAAAAATGATGCGGGCTGATGCAATTGTATATGCTTCACCACTTTACTGTTGGAGCTTTACTTCACAGATAAAACCGCTGATTGATCGGCATTTTTGTTTAATATCTGGTTATGGCACTTCTGAGCATAAGTCTTTGCTGGATGGCAAACGATCAGCTCTGCTTGTAACTTGTGGTGGGCCTGTTGAAGGCAATTGCGATGCCATCAAAGGAATTTTCAATGGATTTGCTGATTATGGCAAGATATTAACAAAAGGTAGTTTTATTTTACCCTTCTGCACAACACCGGATGCTATAGGCGAAGAAGGAATTGAGCTGGCAAAAAAACTTGCAAAAGCCATTACTGAATAAGCAGAAAAAAATTTTAGAACGCATAGTTACACCTGACATTTATTGATTTGAACATAATTTGAATTATCCTGAATTGGAAAATCAACAATTGGATCAACGCCCGGTACATTATGTGCTCCCTTATAATTTTTCTATAAGAAGCACATTTGAGTATCAGATTAGGTTAGTATTTTCAACGAATTTTGAAAAGCTGTATCGTATTGATATTGTTGCATGATCATATTTTGGCAAACCACAGCATAACACGTTATAGTTCTCACCTGGACTACGGTTAAAAAATTACTCTTTGAGAATCATAAAAGGCTTTTTTGTAAATGGCAGATGTTCGTAACGGATCACTATTCCCCTATTACAACGGTCCCTTCGCTGGTGGTGATGGCCATGGGCTGCCAGATGATCAGGGGTTCATTATAATTGCCGTTTTCAATAATGATTGTACCACTCGGCAGAACCCCTTCCACCCCTTCTTTAACTGTATTATAAGGAAACGCTGCTGTCCCGTTTTCAAACTCTGATGTATTCAGCCAGTCAACATAGCAAGGGTTCTGGGCAGCTTTAAGACAGCTGTTTTCAATATGGCTGCGCATTCGCTGGACATTGAGAGGATGAAATTGTTCCAGGATATTGTTTCCTCCTCCCGGGCACTGGTGGCAGTAGCTCATCAACGTACTTGGGGCTGTGCTGCAATCCTTGACCTGGTTGCATTGGGTTTCCGTATCACACTGGTCAATGGGCGGATTAAAACAATGGGTATGTATGGCATTAAAATTGTGACCAATTTCATGGCCGGCATAACGGATGTCATGGAACAGGTTTTCCGCCAATGTAGGCAACAACGCGTTGCCACCGCTGATACTGAAACCCATTAAATAATTGCACAGAACACCAACATTGGCCCATGCGCCTACGCTGCGGCTTGAAAGAAGGTGGGCAAGATCGCGTACCACGGGGTTGGATTTACCTGGATTATGATTCGCATTCCAATAATTCTGAAATTCTACCAGACCTGTTATATCACCACCGACATAGGAATAGGGATCATTGACCGTTGTCCATATGCGGATATAGGTCAAGGCCAGTTTGACATTAACGTCCCTTTCAAACATATCTCCTATTTTTCCGAAAAGTACAAAAATATAGTCAAGCGCCAGGCTCATGTTATTAAACTGGCTCCAATATTCATAGTCACACTCCAGAGCCAGTCGGCAGGTTTGAAAGGTACCCGTCAGTGGTGACTCTTCCGATTTTTCTGATGAAAGGGGTTCCTGGGGAACAGAAAAGATCTGGTTCACATCGTCCGTGGTTAAAGGCAGCCTTTGAATGTTATAGACATCAGGCACCTCAGATCCCCGGTAGAGTATATGAGTCCGACTCCCACCAGCAGATTTTGTATTCTTATTCCGGGGAGAAAGGAGCATTGTTTCCATCCCGTCTGAAATAATTCCTGTCATTCCCCGGGGCGAAACACCCAGTACAACACTGCTGTCCGGGGCACCGGCGATCTTTCCTCGGAACAAGATGATATCATGAAACTCAACAGGGATATTGCCTGTGTCTGTCCCCTGGAAAATCAATGTATCCGGCCTTGTTATTTCAAATCGTATCAATTCCAAATCAATGGTTTCATCTTCTGAAACTATAAAGTCTTGTAGTGTTCCGCGGTATACATTGCTCATTTCCGAGTAAATATTAGGATCAAGTTCCAGTGATGTACCTGCCTGCTGTCGGGCAGAACCCACTGAAAAAGGTGACTGAATAACGGTTGTGGAAAATTCACCGGTCCATGCCAGTGGGGCTGCCAGGACAAAGACCATGATGGTTACCCAGGTAGAATAAAAGGATTTAACTATTGATCGTTTTAGCATATAAGACTCCCGTTTCAACAATTTTGGCACTCAGATCCGAGAACGCTACATCCCGATTCTGACGGTGCCTGACTTGAATTCACCATTATAAATAACCATTGGCGTACTAATGGTAATAGTTTCCTGGTAGTTGCCCGGTTGGATAACCAAGGCATCTCCACTGTTGGATGAAATCGAACTTACTCCTTGATTAACCGTGTCAAACGGTTGTCTTTTCTCACCGTTTTCCAAACCACTGTAGCCTGACTTTACAAATACGACACGGGGAATCCGTGTCAGTATACCTGTAAGGTGAGACCTGGTGACATCTTCACAGGCAATTCCGGGGCAACTGGGTGGATCCTGGGCATAGGTGCAGGAATACCAGCAGTTGTTGAACGTATCGGCGCAATAATCTGTGTCACCCCGGACCAGGATACCCTCAACTTCTCCCGTGTCCCGGTTAAACACTGCCGCCCCGGAGTTGCCGCCATAAGTATCGAGATTGGTTTCAAAATATATGCCGTCACTGTTTTGAACAACATTGGCATCCCCGGCATATTTTCTGGGGAGGCCTGCCGGGAAACCAATCACAAAGAGATCATCATCGTTTCCCACCTGGCCGGTCCTCCTAATACCCAAAGGTGCAAATGGGGGCTGCCGGTTCAGCCGGGCTACCGCCCAATCTTCGTCGGATGTACAATTGCAGGATTTTTGAATCACCTGGGAAATGCGGTAGACATGATCTGCCGGAATGGTCAGTTCCGGTGCATCCGGTGTGCTTGCATTTGTCACTGCATATCCGGCCACCACAAAAATATCTGCTGTATTAAAGGAGTTGCAATGGGCACAGGAAATATCGGGCAGGACACAATGGCCGGCAGTGAGAATGATATCCGGACCCACAAGAAAACCTGAACAATATCCTGGATTGGGTTGATTCCGGAACGGTTCGCCTGTACATGCCTGAGATTCACCAGCACGAAGGTTATTGCCGAACCGGTCATTGTCCAGGGTATACGTCCGGTTTGATGGGTCTGAAACAGAATTGTCGGTTATATTATTCCGATGTACCAATATGATGGTGGATACTCCCAGTGACAGGTCTTCGGCTGATGTGACCTGGTATTCATCCAGACGGTTGTCATTCCCATAGATGGCTTTGCCTGTCTTTGTTTCTGATTGTGCCGACGGTACACTCAGACAAACCATGAGAAAAATAAATAAAAGAATGCGGTTCATAACATATGTCTCCAGGATTAATCGTCCTTAAAGGCTGCTTATCCCCTACTGAAGGGAGACTAAGACCAAAACAAGACCGGTGCCTTTATCAAGTGCTGTCATGGCTTTGCCGATTACAGCACCGTAAGCCTGTTTCCGGTCTGTTGCCGGCATAGCATGGCCGGGCCGATTCGAAGTGGTCAGCATATCACCAGGTTTTATCGTGCCATGGCCGGCATCAGCCAGGCAATATACCCTGCCGCTCAGGGCAATGGGAGTTGAGCCATGAACTGTTGACCCTTCCTGGGTCATAACCATGCCGGGATTGATACCTCCTGCGCCGCTGACTACACCGGCCACCCGGTTGTCGTATGCCTGGTCTGCCACTTTTAAAAACCCTGGGTTTTCAGGATCGATACTCATAAGCATTCCTGCCCGGATCAATTCGGGCCTCTGGGTATCAAAGGGCTCCGCCAGATCACTCCCGCCTTTAATTTCAATTACATTACAAATAATTCTTCCATTAGTGGTAATGGATGCCAGAACTTCGGCATGAGCTTCACCTGATGCATTCCCCTTGGTAAAAAATACGCCGTTGGATCCTGCCACTACCGATACCGGTTCTCCGCTGGTCCAGTCGTAGCCGCTGTTGATAGTTGTATAGTCGCCGAACAGTCCTCGCCACCCCGTATGGAAAACTGCCCTGCCACTGGAATTTACAATATTACTGTTATTGGGAAGATGTATTTCGCCGTCGACAAAAAGATTACCTTCAAAATATCCGGCCCATCCTGGCCCAGTGCCAAAGACACCGACGCCGTTAGCACCTTCGGCATGGCCATAGACACCATAGGCTCCGGAAGCGTTAACCCATCCGTAAACTCCCTTGGAGCCTCCCTGTCCGAACACCCCGGCTCCAGTTGTTATATAGTTGTAACCCGCAACCCCGGCCCCACTGGTACCGTTCGATACACCGCGAACTGCTATGGCACCTGCCGATTCGGCATCAAGCGCAAATCCGGTTCCCAGCTGCACGACAGACAAAAGATCAAGAAATGTGCTGGCCTGTATGGTCTCAGCTCGATCGTCATTAATATACCTGTTAGTTAATGTCTGTGTGCTTTCATACAGATTGTCTGCCACACCCTGCCGGCCATAATCTGATCCACTGCTCAAAAACGAACCGGAACTCATCCCGTCCAGGTAGTCGGCATTCAGGCCTGACCCTGGACCGTCGCTGCCCAGCACAGTGCTCATGATCTCGTTATCCCTGGCTATTGATCCGGCAACCCTGGCATCAGCAACGGTGCCGGAGGTGATGGCTGAACCGCTATGGGTATGGACTGTACCTGCAAAATCAGATGCATGCTTTGAGTCTACAGTATCAGCATTTCCCGCACTGGTGGCAGAATTTGCCAAACCTGCATTGGCCGCATAATTAACCGTAATATTATTTGGCACCTGGCCATCAGAAACAGCACCATTTATATCACCAAAATCATGGAGATGACCCTGACCGGAAAAATCGTCGGGGATATGCCCCTGAAGCATGTCTGTGTCGCCTGATTTAATGGAAAATGGCACAGATGTAAGCTGTTGGCGCGGGGACATCTCCGGGTCAGCACCAATTTTTATCCCCAGATACATTTCCCCGGCAAATTCAGGAAGTGGATAAGCCGCAGGATTTTCCGGAATTTGCACATTGAATACCCCATCTGAAACTTCAACATTAGATTGGATTTCGGTCCATAAAAGTGCACCTGTATGGTTATAAATGGAGAAGGTGATTGAATAGGTTTTATTTGCCAGAGGTGAGTCCATATCATCTGTCAGATATCCCTGGTAGTTGAATATTCCTGGTACCTGTGCAACTGCTACAGAGATTATAAATAATAATAAAATCAAATTTAACAAAAATATTTTTTTAATATGTAATCTCATCTTTTACTCCTCTTTAGTATTAGAAACAATCACCTTTACCAAATTCTTTGGCAAATCCGGGTATATCATCCACATCAAATACACCGGGATATCCCAATAGAAAAATATTCAGGTCTTCACCATCCACATCGTAATCCCCACTTAGATTCCATAGACAGCCACTGATAAGTATCGTATAGAGATATCCTGGATAGAGCAGATAATTTGGTGACCATGGCTCATTATTTTGGGACATGATAGGAGTTGCCTGTCCCAATACGGATTGCATGGAATATCCAGGTGAGCCCATCAATCCACCTCCACCTGAAACAACCGACGATTTCAGGTGAAAATTGGTGCTCATCATTGCAGCACCACCCATGGCTGGCATTATCACAACCAAACCAATTGTAAAAAAAAGAATAAATTTGCTAATCATATAAACCTCCTGATTAAAAACAATTGTGATTCCAACTTTACTTAAAAAATTCTTTTTTGAGGCTGCTGTTTTCCCGGTCAGCTGTATCTGATCGGGCATGTATGAAAGATAGCTGTCATTGCTGTTATTTGGCTAAAGTATATGCAAAACACACACCAGTACTATGTTGCTTCTTGAGCCTAATTCCCATTATATGTCTTTTCCCTTAACCCACATTTTTTGTAACTTCGTTCGTGAATAAATCAAGTAAAAAATTGGTCCCTCCCATTTATTCCTTGATTTATCCTCTCTCTCGGGTTCTCTTTTTGTGGAGGTTAAGGGGAAAAATTTGTTTGTGTGTTTTCATAACTCCTCCGCAGGGAGACATTTGCTTTACTTGTTCCTATGAAAGATAATAAATGAAATTTACAACCACTTTGCCTTAACCTTTAAATCACATTCCAGATTATCTCCTTTAGTCTTAAATGGATACATATTATCGTTAGGATCGTAAAACAGGTCAACAATACCGGCATAGCAACCAGACATTCTAAAACCATCTGAATTGATCTTGACCTTTCGCTTACAACTTATATCATCATAAGGATTATGAATTTTTACCACGATTTTCTTTCCACGCTCTTCAAATACAAGATTGACCAGCACGTCATCCGAGGCACAATGCCATTCTCCTATCCATCCTTCTGGTCTAAGTAATATGGCTTTGATTTTGTCTGCCCCAATAGCAACCGTTTTTTCCTGAGCATATGAATTCGATATTGTGTACATTGAAGAAAAAATTACAATACTGGGAAGGTAAAAAATAATTCCAACAAAAATAACAAAAAGTTTAGTAAGGCGTCCTTTTATCATTGATCTTTTCCTTTAGTAATGCCTTTCACTTTCAACGTTCCTGGCCTCACCACATTGCCAGTAAAATTAATGTATGGATTTTTAGCAGGAATTGAGAGTGATCGGATATAGTGCCTTCAAAGCAAATAATTTTGAATCAGGTTACAGAGTGTTCTCAAGAATGAAGCCAAACGAAAGTTATTCTGTGTCATATCAAAGAAAAGGGCCATGTGTCAACATACGATAACCTATTATTTTCAAAAGGATAATACTGCTATATGTAAAACGATAAATTAAGAAATTAATGTATTAAATGTTGGTGATTTTCAAACACCCCATAAAGTGTTGGCTATGTTTATTTGTAAATTCTTTTTTTACTACTTCGTTTCAGGGTGTACTGGTATTTTAAAGGCTCAGTCCTAACCACAATTGGGAACCACAAGAAGTAGAAAATGACATTTTTTCTCCAATAAAATTTACAGCAAGCTTTCATAATTTGACTTCAGGCTATTACATATATTGTAATTTTAAATCTGAAGTTGAAAAAATTGCCCATACTAGATGTGCTTATTGTATTTGAGAAATATTCTAAAAGTCCGGACTGTTTAATGAAGCATCCGGTAATTTGTTTGATTTGACTCCTGAACGATTATACCATCTGATTTTTCTATAAGGAAGGCGTTTCTTAATATGGTTAATGTGTTTGATTTGTCCATGCGAATCTCCTGTTTCGGATTGAAAGATTTTGAAGACAGAACAAGATTATATGGAAATACATTGAATATTAATCTCCCCCGGTGAGAATAAAACGTAAATTGATAAAGGAAAAATTGTATTTAATTATTGCTCACTTATTCAAAATCGGGGTAGTGTAACCGTTAGTACCTCAATAATTTCACAAAGAAAGGATCGAAAATGAGTGGGGCCATTCAAGTAGAAAGGCAAGACAAGATTGCATTGGTGACCATGAATCGTATCCGCAAGGAAAATGCATTTGATGAGTCTATGTTCTTAAGCTTGGAAAATATTGCAAATGAGTTGAAACAAGATTTGCCAAGAGCAATCGTCATAACCGGTGCAGGGGATAAATCGTTCAGCTCAGGTTTTGATGTGAGCCCTGAAAATCCATTGGTGGTGGATATTTTAAAAATTTTAAACAGCAATGATGTAGAACCTGCCAGAAAGTTAATTGATCGCATCCGAAAAGCAGTTGACGGGTTTATATCCTTGCCTGTCCCCATCATTGCTGCGATAAATGGGCTGGCATATGGGGGAGGACTCGAACTGGCTGTACAATGCGATTTGCGTGTAATGGATCAATCAGCACAGCTTTGTTTT
The DNA here is from genome assembly GCA_024227235.1 of Desulfobacteraceae bacterium. Lineage (GTDB taxonomy): Bacteria > Desulfobacterota > Desulfobacteria > Desulfobacterales > Desulfobacteraceae > Desulfobacula. The sequence continues at coordinate 18,521 of JAAEKY010000246.1, forward strand.
TCAGAAGTACGTCTGGGTTTGATGCCCGATTGGGGCGGCGGTCCCTATTTAACCCATCTTGTTGGGAGTGCCATTGCTTCAGACCTCATATTAACAGCTCGTACGGTAGAGGCTCAAGAGGCATTAAAAATGGGTTTGGTAAACCGAGTCGTTGAAAAAGGTGAGTCCGCAGATGAGGCATTAAAACTTGCAGCACAAATTGCTCAAAATGGTCCCAAGGCTGTTCGACATGCTTTGGCAGTTATTCGACAAAGCCGAGAACTGCCTTTGGAAAAAGCGCTTGAGTTAGAGACAAAAATGGCTGCAGACTTAATTGTATCCGGTGAATGTATGCATGGTATTACAGCATTTATGGAAAATAAGACCCCTGAATTTCCCGATTGAGTTGATTTTAATAGCATCAGGAAATTGCTTTTTTACAAACAGATCGCTGATATAGTTGCTGCCTAAACCACTGGTGGATTCTATATGACAGGTCTATCTTTAATAAATTAATAAAATGTGCAATTAATTACATAATTTCGAAATAAGTGTGTAATTTTTTATATAATTTTGGGAATAAATTTTCCTTTTTCCATTAAGGTCAATTCAATATTTGTTTTAATATTAAGTATTTAGACATTTAGATTTTTTGGGCTCGATTTTTGCATAATATTTTAGGTAACCTATAATGAAAGTTTAAACCTATATACACCTTGATAAGGATTTATAAGATCCTTACATAGCAGGGATTAAAAAAGGAGGAGAATATGCAGGATAGAGGCAAAAGGATTATCAATGGGGCGGTCATCACATTTTTGGTGGTCACTTTTTGTTTTATGGCTTTTCCCATCACTTCATCCTGGGCATTGACCACCCAGATTTTTAAGGGAACCGTAATAGATGTAAATGATGGTGAAAACAACCCATTTGGGCTTTCACTGGACGATTCAATTTTTTTAACAATTACTTTTGATGCAGCACAGGTGACTTCCAGCCCAGGTGTTTCCGACTCTGAGGATCAGTTGTTTCTTACCGATTATACCGGTTGGGACTTTGTGATCAATTTTGGCTCTTACACATTCTCTCAAAGTGATCTTATCGATGATCCAACGTATTCAAGTTTCTGGTTTTACGAAGGCGCTTTTGACGGGCTTGAGATGTATCATATAAACGACATCAATGGCTACCTTGATGTTGAGATAGAAAATTTTGGCGCTGCCGGTTACATTGCAGCCGACTGGGGTGTTGCTGCGCCATACTATGTTGAAGCTCAATGGGATTTTACCCCAGTTCCAATACCAAGCTCCTTGTTGCTTTTGGCAATGGGCCTTTTAGGGGTGGCAGGAAC
>JAAEKY010000247.1 GCA_024227235.1 Desulfobacteraceae bacterium
ATGGGAAACTAGACAAGGTATTAGAACCATAACACCCCAGTATATATATGTAACTAGCAATGATATTTATAGATTTTGAAAGCTCAAATTTTGCTTGCAGGGTTCCCACGGCCACCGGGAGTCCTGGAAGTAGGGAATTTAGAAATTTTACCTGGAGGCCAGGAATCAGCCTTGGATTTTGTAAAAATTGCCATTTTCCGTGAATTTACCTGGAATTTTCATATAGAATTAAAAAAAATAAAAAATGATACAAGCATTTCTTGTGTTTATGGTGCAATCCCGGAGGGCCCACTCACTAATTCACCTTGTCCCATGCATGAAAGAAAAAAAACCGGAAAAGGGTATGTTTTTTGTCTCCTAGCAACGGACCGTGCGGAGCTGCAATAGGGTAGGTGCAACAGTACAACCTCCGTGTTTTTAAATAATAGACTACCTTATTAATGAGCCAGAGGCTATTTATATTGAAAAATGCATATTCAAAAGCTTTTAAACCAGCTATATACTATATATGTGTTAATCTGTCTGTGTTTTATGGCAAAAAGGGTACCCATTTCATTCAGTTATCCTTGTCTCTTGAAAAAAGGGTACCTTTATCATTTGTATATCAATTTTTGAGCATGGGAGTCTATTTTCCTGGTGAGTGGGCCCCCCCGGGGGTGCAATCAAAATGATTCATCACGCCAAACAGTTATATATACAACAGTTTATCTCTGCCCACACTCGGTACAAAAC
>JAAEKY010000248.1 GCA_024227235.1 Desulfobacteraceae bacterium
CTAGGCCTTGAAGATAAAACAAAATTCTACCAGGCGTCTACCTCAGAACTGTATGGTAAGGTCCAGGAAACACCCCAAACCGAGAAAACACCTTTTTACCCCCGTTCCCCTTATGCCTGCGCAAAACTGTATGCTTATTGGATAACCGTCAATTACAGGGAAGCCTATAATATATATGCCTGCAACGGTATTTTGTTTAACCATGAATCGCCTCTTCGTGGCGAAACCTTTGTTACCCGTAAAATCACAAGAGCACTTTGCAAAATAAGCCTTGGCATGCAGGACTGCCTCTATCTTGGCAACATGAATGCCCTGCGTGACTGGGGCCATGCCAAAGACTATGTAGAAATGCAGTGGCTCATGCTGCAGCAGGATACACCAGATGATTATGTCATTGCCACAGGCGAACAGCATTCTGTCAGAGAGTTTGTAGAAGTCACAGCAAAAGAACTGGGTATTGCCCTTAAATGGGAAGGAAAGGGTATAAAAGAAAAAGGTATCAATATTGCCAATAATAAAACCATTGTAGCCGTAGATCCCAGATACTTTCGCCCCACAGAAGTTGAAACCCTTCTCGGTGATCCTTCAAAGGCAAAGAAAAACCTTGGTTGGGAACCCAAAATCACTTTTAATGATCTTGTAAAAGAAATGACAAAACAAGACCTTGAAGAAGCAAAAAAGGACGAACTGATTCAACGCGCAGGATTCCAGGTGCTAAATAAAAATGAATAAATATTTTTACCTTGTAAAAAATCACAAAGAAAGAGAAAATTACCTTGTAAAAAATCATATTATTAGGTTTGGCATTAGACAATTATGCATACAGATGTTTGACTACAATAAGTATATAAATTAGAATACTTAATTGAAGCTTATAGTTGGAACTACAAGAAAAATACAGAAATAAGTTAAAACCCAGGCAGGAATATTAAATGCATATAATATTTAAAAAAAATATCGATAAAATAAAAACGTTATGTATAAATCACAACATTAAATCTTTATTTGCATTTGGATCCGTGTGTACAAACGAATTTGATAATTCAAGCGATGTGGATTTGCTTATTTCTTTCAACCAAATGGATCATGCTGATTATGCGGATAACTATTTTTCTGCAGCAGATAAATTTGAAGAAATATTCAATAGACCCGTTGATCTATTAACTGATAAATCATTATCAAATCCATATTTTATTGATTCAGTAAACAGGACAAAAACTCTGATTTATGAACAACAGGATTAAAAAATTTCTTTTTGATATAATAAGGATTTTAATGTATATCAGAGCAATAAAATGCTTCGTCGTGCAGTTGAACGAGAATTTGAAATTATTGGAGAAGCAATGAACCGGATTGTCCAAATTGATGATAAAATAAATATTTCGACGAAGAAGCAGATTATAAACATGCGAAATCGAGTAATTCACGGTTATGACAAAATTGATGATGCAATTGTGTGGGGAACGATTATAAGGCACCTGCCAATTCTTAAAAAAGAGATTCAAAGTTTAATCGAATAAACTTTAAAAAAACATATCGAATAAAAGGATAGAATTCGATTAATATTTCTTTAATTTCGAGATAAAACTCAATGCAATTTTTTTTGCAGGAGAATAACACTTCCGTATGAAGAACAAAAAAGAAAGCCACTCATGAATAAATCAGACAAAATATTTATTGCAGGCGCATCCGGCATGGTCGGCAGCGCCATTATTCGGAACCTGCTCAAAAAAGGATATACCAATCTTTTAGGCAGCTATCATTCAAAGATCCTTTCAGAACAAAAAGACAAACCCATAAAATTTGTTAAAATTGATCTTCTAAACCAACAGGCTGTCAATGAGCTTTTCACCAAAGAAAAACCAGACTATGTCTTTCTTGCAGCAGCAAAAGTCGGCGGGATTCATGCCAACAATACCTATCCGGCCCAGTTTATTTATGAAAACCTGACCATACAGAACAGCATCATTCATGCCGCCTATAAAAACAAAGTCAAAAGATTACTCTTTTTAGGCTCATCGTGTATTTATCCCAAATTATCACCCCAGCCCATGAAAGAAGAGCATCTGTTAACAGGGACCTTGGAACCCACAAACGAGCCCTATGCCATCGCAAAAATAGCCGGTATAAAGATGTGCGAATCCTATAATCGACAGTACGGCACAAAATTTTTAGCTGTCATGCCCACAAACCTTTACGGTCCCAACGATAATTTCGATCTTGAAACCTCTCATGTTTTGCCGGCTCTAATCCGAAAATTCCATGAAGCAAAGAATAACAATGATGAAAAAGTCACGATCTGGGGAACCGGTTCTCCTAAAAGAGAATTTTTACATGTAGATGATATGGCAGATGGCAGTATCCATATCATGTTATTGTCAGATGAAGGTATAGCCCAACACCTGACCCAATATCCAGACCCCTGCTTTGTAAACCTGGGATCCGGTGTCGATTGCACCATAAAAGAACTGGCGTTAACCATAAAAAAACAAGTCGGCTTTCAAGGCGATCTTGTTTTTGATAAGACCAAACCAGATGGGACCCCGAAAAAACTTTTAGAAGTTTCTCGACTGGAACATTTAGGGTGGCAGGCAAAAATTGATTTGGAATCCGGAATTAAAGATACTTACCACTGGTTCCTTGATAATTATTGAAACAGATCACATCTCTGACCGACGAGCACATCTTCGATCCATGTTAAAAGAAATACAAAAATGAAAAATCTTCTCATCACAGGCGGCGCAGGATTTATAGGCACAAATTTTGTGTATTACTGGCTGGACAAATACCCGGAAGACAACATAATCGTCCTTGATGCCCTGACCTATGCTGGCAACCGACAAAACCTGGCCAAAGCAGAAGAAAGCTCAACATTCAAATTTGTCCATGGAGACATCCTGGATCAACTCCTTGTAGAAAACCTGCTTGAAAAAAACAACATCAATACCATCGTCCATTTTGCCGCAGAATCCCATGTGGACAGATCCATTACAGGCCCGGATGCCTTTATCAATACAAACATCATCGGCACCCATTCCCTGCTAAAAGCCGCCAGAAAAATCTGGCTGGATAAATCAAAAGATCACCGATTCCACCATATTTCTACAGACGAGGTCTATGGCACCTTAAGCCCGACAGATCCACCTTTTTCTGAAGAAACACCCTATGCACCAAATTCACCCTATGCAGCCAGTAAAGCTGCTTCAGATCATTTGGTAAGAGCCTATCATGAAACCTATGGCCTGGAGGTCACCACCTCCAACTGTTCAAACAATTACGGACCCTACCAGTTTCCTGAAAAGTTAATCCCCC
>JAAEKY010000249.1 GCA_024227235.1 Desulfobacteraceae bacterium
AATCTTATCTGATTGCATATCACTTGTCGTCTGGCAACCGAGTGATAAACATATCAAAGACATTGAAAGCATAACCTTAAATAAAATCTCTATTATTTTTTTCATGACCTCCTCCTTTCGTTTTACCACTTTAGCAGAGCTTGGTAGGGCCCTGCTGTGAAAGTTTAAAGCGAATTGTTGTCGACAATAATTAAAAAAAACACGACTATTCCAATCATCGATCTATATCAAACCATAACATTTCCCCCCTTTCCCCTAAAAGTGATTAGTGATATAAAACAATTCAATTGACATCATTAAATCTCCATGTTAGGCATTATATTAACAGTTGCTGATTTGTTATATTTCTATATTCTTTTCTTATACCATGAGCCCTTGAACTGTTTGAACGGTTCACTTTTTTTATTTGATGTTTGATTGTTTAAAAGGAAGGCTAAATGGAGAGACTCAAAGCAATCGAAATCGATCTAAATAGATATAATATTATCCTTCGATTTCCAAACCCCAAACAGCCTCTTATCCTTCATTTTGATACACCTTCCAGAAGATTTTACCTGTCGATGATTGCGCTG
>JAAEKY010000250.1 GCA_024227235.1 Desulfobacteraceae bacterium
AACTTGAAAAAGAATTTCAAAAAATATCAGCAAGTAAGGTTGAGCACGCAATGGTCACTGAACCAGTTTCTGTTCAGCCTGATACCCCCATCAGTGACATTGCAAGTCTTATGGTTGAAAAACATTTCCATACAATTCCTGTGGTTAAAGAAAAAAAGTTGGTCGGAATAATAGGAAAAGAAGACATTTTAAGAGTTCTCATGACCGGAAAAAATTGAATCTAAAATAATAATTTATTCTAAATTTACCAATGTGCGGCCTTCTAATCTTCCTTTTAAAATATGATCAATTTTATTGTTTAATTGATCCAGACCGATCTCAGTATATATACTTCCAAGAAGATCAAATCTCCATTCATTAGCAAGCTGTTTCCATACTTTTGATCTAAATTCCATGGGACAATTCTGTGAATCAATGCCCAATAAGGAAACACCCCTCAAGATAAACGGATATACGTTGATTGGCAGGTCATGGGAACCCACATTACCACAACATGTGACTACGCCATCAGCCTTTGTTGATTTAATAGCTGTTGCCAGAATTTCTCCACCCACAGTATCAATAACTCCTGCCCATTGTGGTTTTAAAACA
>JAAEKY010000251.1 GCA_024227235.1 Desulfobacteraceae bacterium
AAAGCAGGTATAATGCGTGGATCATCAAACGCTCTCAAAGAATCTGCAGCATGAGTCACCACATCAGGATCAACATGATCCAGTGCATAGATCAGCACTGTTGCAGCCTGGGGCTCAAGTCGATATCCAAGTGCTTCGGCCGCACCTTTCCTGATACGGCAATTTACATGGTTCAATGCCCGGGCAAGCTGATCAACAACACCGAATACGGCAATATGGCCTAGTTGGGTAATTGTGGTTGTCCTGAACATGATTTCCCGCCATCCCATGGCATAGATCAATGCAGGAATAGCCTGGAGTAAATCAGAACCACCCAGGCGAATAATGTCGACATCATCTCCTTTAACAAGGTTCTGCCAGCAGGTATCTCCTGTTTGTGCCAAAGCATCTGCAGCAGCTTTCCGTATATGGGGTTCTACATCCCCCAAAGCTTCGTACAAGTCACAGGGTTCATCTTCACGAATGATATCTTTCTTTTTTAATATACGTTCAAGAGTAGTTTTTCGATTCATAAACGAGACATCGGCCCGGGTAGTGTCATTTAATGCCTGCTGTTTGATGATGCCCCAGTAATTTTTACGGCTTTTTACCTGAAATATTTTAAAATCCGGTAGTAACACTGCACTTAAGGTCTTTCCATAACAGCAACCTGTGTCCATAAAAAAAACCGTGTCGTTAATTACCTGAACCTCTCCTTTTCCAGAAACGTCTCGATGCCCTGCAATAATTGGTTTTTTCTGGTCATAAAGCATATACCAGGGTTTATCATATGTCTTTTTTAAATAAGCTTCTCCGTTTCGGGTTCCCAAAAGTACAGCCTGTTTTTGTTGAGCAACTGAGATACCCGGTTCAAAAGAACCATGAACCAGGACAGCAGTTTCCATATCAAGACAGTAAGGAAACTGCCTGATGGCATGGATCAGGTATCGATACTCGCTTTCAGAAAAATGCTTGCTGGTAATTTGTTGGGATATCGAAGGCTGGATAGTACCTTCATTCATAAGGAGGTGTTTGTGTTCGTGATTCCCCATGAGACATGAGGCCTGGGCATGCAAATTAAAAAAATCCACCACCTTCGCTGAATCCGGTCCCCGGTCCAGGATATCCCCCAATGCAATGATCCGGTCTTCTCTACCTAAGGCTGCTTTATCCAGCAGTGCCATTAATTCATCATAACATCCATGAATATCTCCGATGACAAGGGTTTTCATTGCTGAACCTTTTCTGCTAAAAGGGTGACCAACACGCAGGAAAGAACAAGGAGCCCCATATAGAGAAAATAAAGTATTAAAGGATTCAAGCCGGCTTTAAAGAACAAGGCCAGAATAATCCCCAGGACAATCAGATTGAAAATCAGGTAACGAAGAAAGGCAGACGTGGGGGGTGTCCATTCTCCGGTTTCACTTTTAAGGGCATTCATATAGTGTTTTCCGTCCTGTGTTGCCCAGTATCCACGTGTAGCGGTTTCGTAAGCGCCTGAAAGATCACGGCTCTCATCAAGTTTAACAAACAAAACAATATTCAAGATTAGGACAAGTGCAATACTTGCGGTAAAACCTATTTTTTCCCAAATGTTCATTATAATCAGGCTATTAAACGTTTCAGGATACAAATAATTTAAACCGGCAATGAAGGTCAATGACAGGTAGAAAATGACAAGTGCACTGATTGCTGGTGCAATCACCATTGTCTGTAAAGGTTCAAAACGGTCAAACTTTATGACCAGGCCTGAAAATAGCAAAGCAGAAATCAGGACAAAGGCCATATGAGATAGCTGTAATCCTTTGGGGATCCAATCTTTGACATAGGCAAGGGGTATGAATCCGATAAAACAGATCACTCCTATACCCAGGAGGATATATAGAAAAAGAATTATCCCTGAACCTTCTCCAAAAAAATGTTTGCATACTGTCCAGGCCCAGGGAAGGATTACATAGCCTAAAACCATCAGAAAAATCACCCCAAATAGTTCCAGGGCGGAACTCAGATATTTTTTCCACCAAACAGGCGCAGGCATGGTCAGAATCTCCTGAAGGTTGAGTTGTTCTTTATTAAAGCTGTCGAATTGTGAAATGATTTCAGAATTTTTTAGCATCACAGGATGAAAACCGGAAATTTTAGATTTGATCAGAATATGGTACTCAGTTTTTTCGAGCGTTTCAAAAGTAAGGACCTTTTTTTTATTTTCTGATCGGATAGTATGTTTTCCCGGTGCACATGAAAATATTACAGTGGTTTTTTGCGGAAGCTCAAATATTAGGCGGTTATCAAAAAAAATATCACTTTTATTGAATTTTCCAGTCCATCCGGAATCGCGATGAATATATACCTTGGCCTGGAACGTGGTGATTTCTGTGCCCGACAAGCTGTCAACGGGAAACAGGCAAGACAGAAGAATAACAAGTCCAGGGAAACCGATTTTTAAAAATGAAGTCATTATTTTCTCTATTTTGTTAAGGTATCTATTTTTATGGTTTATACAGTTAATGGCCCGGATGACCTGCCAGTTGGCTGTGTCAGGTCTATTCGGATTGTTCATCTGCGCTGCGCATCGATCATTGTCATCCGGACCATTCATGCTGGAGCGCAGCGACAGCATGAAACAAGTAGATTAGCGGTTGTCCGCATATCTTTCATTAATAAAAAATTATTTGACATTTTTTGTCACTTGTTATATTGTTTTCTAACCGTATATCATTAACTTTTTAATGATATTAACTTGAGAATATCATGATGATTAAAATACCACAACAAATAATGCGAGACCTTTGAATATTTAGGTTTTTTCAAAATTAATTTTATTCAAC
>JAAEKY010000252.1 GCA_024227235.1 Desulfobacteraceae bacterium
AATATATCTGTTCTAAATCATCATGTATAATTGTTTTTATCCGCCTGTTAATTTCTATTTGCAGGGCATTATATTTGATAAACATTTCACAGGCATGTGCGGTAATAACAAAACCATCCGGGACCTTAAATCCCAGATTATTTTTGATTTCAGCCAGATTTGCCATTTTTTGCCCCACACTGTCGGACAGGGTTCTATCAATTTTACTGATATCAATCACCAGTCGTTTGTCATGAATAACACGAGTTCTATTCAAGATAAGACTGATATCATTTTGAATGGCATCAAATCGATTTGAAAGTGCTTTGTATTTGTCAGGTGAAAGTCTATCCAGCTTGCGGATCATTTTAGAAACATTTACACAAGCAGCAGTAATATTTGTGTTTACATCGGCCATCCCGAAAATCTGACCTTCTGAAAGCAATTTTTCGATCTGTGCGAAATTTTCAAGTGCTGCGTTGTTTGCCGCTAATAGAAGCTTGAATGTATGATACCGTTCTTTAAAATCATGACGAAGTGTCTCTGTCAGATTGAGATCAAGATCTTCAGATTTCCCAAACACTTTCTTCAAATATTTTATCATTTGTTTCATTGAGTATCTTTTAATACTGCATGGGGAGATAAAAATCCCCCCATACAGTATTTATTCTAATGCTCTTCCAGTCTAAGACCCCATCCTTCAAACATAAACATAATAGCAAATCCGTACCATAGGGTATAAATAACATAGAAAATCAATGAGAACATTACAATGCCCCATTTTGACGAAATCTTCTCTGGTTTGATTTTATAATAATTATATGATGTTTCCAATCCTTTCTTTTGAACCGTGGTAACCACCTTAGCTTCTTTGAATAATTTTTGTTTCTTAAGCTCTTTATCCATTAATTTTGAGGCAGCCCACCAGTTATAAAGCACAAGCCTTTCATCAAACCCATATGCTTCTTTTACTTCCTTACCATTGTTCGCATACATTAGATCAGAATCGTTCAGGCAAAGGTTTAATATATTGCCTAAATCCCCGTCAACTTTCACCGTTGAATTGGAAACCTGAGTTGTTGCACCTGATTTGTTTAAAAGAACAGCTATCTGTTCAGCTTGAACAGAATTGTCCATTTTTAGGTTTAAAGAGACAGTTTTCCCGACAAGCGGGGTTACTTCGTCCTGGAGTTTCGGAATATAATAGGCTGATCCTTTTGATATCGAATTATACAAATCATCAAGATACTCCAAACCGTTTTGCCCATTAAAAATGGGGGTAAAGATCAGAACAAACACAAAGGTAAATGAGGCCAAAAGCCCGACACCTTTAGAAAAAGTCACTTTGTTTGCTATCATGATGCTCCCTCCTCTCCTTTAAGTTTTCCAATATTCATTACAAAGGTACCGATTACCCATACGCTGAAAAAACCGATAACCAGAAAGAATGCCCATATCCCAATAGTATTTAAGATATCGCCCAATTGTTTTGAAATCGGTATGATTTCCATTTCACCCAGCTTTCCGGGAAGTGCAAAGATTCTGTTTACAAAACCGGCAAGTACCGCCATGGCATAAAAGCCGCGAATGGTGATGCCATTTACAACCTTTGTTACCATGGCACCAATCTGCACACCTAAAAGAGAGCCTAAAAGCATGCCCATGGCAAGGGTGTAAAAAATAAAACCATAAATAGCATATTGACTGATACCGGCATAACCTGCGGTAAAAACGATCTGAAAAATATCGGTCCCGACCGTGGTCATCGAAGAAACACCGAGCATATATACGAAAATTGGAAAGGTCAGAAAACCACCGCCAACTCCCATAATACCGGCTGCAAGACCTACAAGTGCTCCGCTTAATACCAAAAATACCCATGAAATGCTTCGACCGCCCGGAACCAGATCATGATCAAATTTTACCATTGGGGGAATTTTGATGCCTTGTAGTTTTTTAGGAAGGTTTCCCATTTCAGCACCTTCTGCACCGTGAGCATCACCGGTATCACCTGATTTTCTGGCTTTAAGATAATCAAACAAGGCATAAAAACCTAAGAAACCCAGCATCAGAGAATATATGGTTGTAATGAATGCATCGCTCAAAACCGGGTTTATTTCATAAAGCACTCGATTGATCAGTCCTCCGGCTGTTGCACCCAAAATTGCCCCTATAAGAAAAACAAGAGCTAAGGGAACAGAAACATTTCCCAGTTTTCTGTGAATCACACTTCCCATGATTGCTTTTGCAAAAATGTGAAATAGGTCCGTACCAACGGCTAAGATGCCTTTGATCCCAGCGCTCATCAAGGCCGGAGCAATGATAAAACCGCCACCTGCACCGATACATCCGGTTATCAGGCCGGCGCCTAAACCGATGAGTATGGAAATAATAAAAATACCTGTTGAATAAAAAGCAGGACTGTAAGCCTTTTTACCACCAAGCAATTCCGGCAAATTTAGGTTCGCAATATCTTCCGCAAATGCATAACCGCCTAAAATAATCGGGATGAGTAGAAAAAGGAGCAGGATCAAACGTTTTTTATCCCGTAAAATCGTGTTTGAAACATCGAGTTCCCAGCGAGCATGGGCCTGGGCACCCATCATCATAAACCTGCCCCATTGTTTAAAAAAGTTCATTCGTTATAACTCCTTATATAAAAAATACATATTAATAATCACAAGTTACTGCTTACTTCATTCTAAATTTAATCCTCCCGTTACTTAATATCTATTGGTTTTTAAAAATCTGTATTTTGTCGTATGCATCCTCAAGTTTAAAAATCAGTTCATCAATATCGATAGGCTTTATCAGATAATCAAAAGCACCGGCATCCATTCCCTGCTTCGCTGTATTCATGCAGGCATGGCCGGTTAACATCAATACTTCAATAAACGGCCATTTGTTTTTTATTGTTTGAAGTGTATGGATACCATCCATACCCGGCATGCAAACATCCAAAACAACTATATCGACCTGGATGTTTTCCAGTAGGGCGATACCGGCTTCACCGCAGTCAGCGCCCTGACCGGAAATCCTCCTTTTCTCCAGTCGTTTAATCAAGACGTCTATGAAATCGGTTTCATCATCAATGAATAATACTTTTATATGCGTATCTTCCATTCCTAATATCCCTTATTCCCGGTAACCTTGTGAATTTTATCAATGAGTTCCTCAAGGTTGCAGGGCTTTATCAGATAATCATCTGCACCACTTGCCAATCCTTCTTTTGCTGACTCCTCACACCCATGACCTGTGAGCATAATAACCGGCATCTCAGGTACAATTTTTTTAAAAATTTGAAGCGTCTCAATCCCACTCATATTTTCCATTTTTAAATCAAGAACCGCCAAATCAAAATCGTTTTTCCGTAGAGATTGAATTGCCTCAGCCCCACTATTGGTTTTAACGGTGATCATTCCACGTTTTGTCAGCCTTTTTGATAAAATATTTACGAAACCTACTTCATCATCCACTAGTAAAAGCTTTAACACCTTTATGTCCTCGTTATGAATTGCACCCATAGTTATTCTTTTTATGCCCGACGTGAAGTGATTTCCTTCATTCTTGCGTCCATTATTTTTTCTTCATGCCTTCTTTTTTTGTTAGACGCTTCATCCACTTTTGCGATAAGATTATCGATGTCACAAGGTTTTGTCAGATAATCAAAAGCGCCCAGTTTCATCCCTTCAATTCCTGATTCAACAGTTGCATGACCTGTCAGCATGATGACTTCGATCAGGGGATAGTGCTTTTTGATTTCTTTAAGTACTTCCCTGCCATTCATTCCCGGCATTTTGACATCCAAAATAACAACTTCCACTTTAGGATGAACAGATATATGCTCCAATGCCTCTTCACCAGTGAAGGCCTTGGCAATCATCAGTTTGCGTTTTTCTAATCTTTTGGCCATGGTTTCGACAAATGCCTTTTCATCGTCAACCAGGAGTACATTAGCGTCTATCATAGGTTTTCTCCTTTTGTGTTATTTGCACCTATATAAGATGCACCTTATTTTTGTTTATAATTTGAGTTTATTTTTCTGTAGTTTTTTATTGTTCATCCGTAGCCTTACACTGAAACTTGTCCCCACTCCAACTTGACTTTCGACGTCAATTTGTCCCCCCATTTTTTTAATGATTCCATAGCAAATCGAAAGCCCCAACCCGGTTCCTTTACCAACCGGTTTGGTTGTAAAAAATGGATCAAATATTCTATCTAAATTTGATCCAGGGATTCCCAAACCCGTATCTGCGATTTTAATCAGGATATGATCGTTCAAGTGCTGTGTAGAAATTTCAACAATACCTTTGGTTTGTTCCGTAGCATCTATTGCGTTATTGATAAGATTTAAAAAAATCTGTTGCAATTCAGTGCTTGAAGCCTGGATATATGGAAGCGTGTTTGAAAATTGAGTTTTTATTTGTACATTGCTGTATTTTGTTCTCTGGAGGGTTAGCTCAAGAATCTCTTTAATTAAATCATTAATCATTATTTCTTGATTATTTGATTTCGTTTTTCTGGCAAAACTCAACAGTTTATGTGTAATCTCTTTGCATCTATTTCCCTGGGTTTTTATTTGCTTTAAGGCCCTTGTGAATTCATTTAAATTGTAACTTTCTGCAAACTCTTCCTCTTCAAGGAGATCTTGTATCCAGCCCGCTTCTTCAACCATAATTGCGACCGGGTTGTTGATCTCATGAGCAACTCCGGAAGCAAGTTTCCCCACTGACGCCAGCTTACTGGTTTCGATTACCTGCTGGTTCATCATTTCTTTTTCCATATCTGCCCGGGCGATAAAACTGACCATTTTTTTGGACAAAATAAATGCCATTGTAACGATCCCCAGGCCACCGAAAATAAAAATCAATAACAACAGACGCCTTGCCTTATGGATAATTGAAAACGCATCTGAAATATTCTGACGATAAATAAGAAGCCATTCTCCATTTTTTAGAAAAGAAGACACATAGATGTATTCATCGCCCTGGGAAATTGTATCAACTTCACCAACACTTCCTCGGCTGATGTTGACATCTCTATGATTATTTGTTTTTTTCTTCAGCAGGACTTTGTAAAATTCTTTTTCAGCTGAAATATCGAGGCGGGGTTTGGTCTGAAACTCGCTTTTCTGGTTTAAAATAAAAGCAAATCCAGTCTCACCAATTCGTATGTTCTCAACAAGGGTGTTAAAAGCGACAAAATCTATAGTGGCACGCAATATCCATATTTGTCCTTCGTGAACTTGCCTCACCGTAATTATAAAATGGGGCAACCCCCTCAATCCCAGGAAAACATCACTGACAAACACCTGTTTGTTTATTGCTTTTTTAAACCACTTGGCATCTGAATAGTTGGCTTCTCCCAATTTAAATGGACCGGCATAGGCAACCTGATGGCCTTGCTGGTTTACAACGCCAAGGTCAACAAATACATTTTTATACTCTTCTTGAAGAATGGATAATTTTTTATGAAGGAATACCTCATTGCTCAGTTGCTTAATACCGTAGGTTTTAGACAGAATTTTAATGCCACTTGTTTTGTCTTTTAGGAATGTATCTATGTTTTGCTTATGCTTGAGAACCAGTACTTTGAGATGGGCATTTACTTTTTCATCATAGGAAGATTCGAATTGGTTTAAAATTACAAATGAAACCAAGATCATTGGTGCAAATGATACGATAATCACTGTAGGTATCATATGACTAGCCAAAGATTTATAATACGGTTTATCAAGGACTTTGTTTTGATCTGATCTGTATTTTTTAAATAGTTTCATTTCTACTCCTTCTTTTCTCAACTGGCTATAGAGCAATCACTGTGCCAATGATTCCTTCCGCCTGACACTCATATTTTATAAACATTAAATCATCTTTTATTTCAGGATGTTATAAATCAAAAATTCGGATTGAAGCTTTTTTTGAAACGGTATAAAATTGAGGCATTTTTCCCCATCAGAGGAGAAATACCGCAACTATTTTATTGGTTTTATAAAATGGTTGTCCCTCAAGCTGAATAAATGGATTGTATTTTTTTGCAGTAGCGGCTTTTTATAAAACCTTGACACATATTATGTGTATGTGCATATTGTAGGTATATACCATAAAGAAGGAGAACTTTTATGCAAACTCAAACAGAAACTTTAGTAAGAAAGCAGTTTTTTATTTCTAACGAAAATGTTGAAAAATTAGAAAGATTAACAAAAGAAATAAAAGGGAGTTCTGCCGCTAAAATCGTAAGAGATGCTATTGATGCTTATAATCCAAATGGTAACTTAGAAAATTTTGAACAAGATGAATTAATTGCTGTAGCGCATGCAAAAGTAAAAGAAGCTATTTTGGAAACGGAAAAAACAATAAACACAGTTGATCACTGTATAAAAAATCTTTCAAAAAGGGAGGCTAAATAAATGCCTGGATGGAAAGATTTAGTATTAGACATAATTAAACTGACCGAAACTGTGAAAATTCTTGATAATAGAGTTGAAAAATTAACAATTCAGACAAATGACATTGATAAGCGTGTTGTTCGTTTGGAAACACTTGTAGAAGTTGCGAAATATAATTTTCAGCTATCTGAACCAAAATAAGGGAGCTATACGATGGGTATTGTAGATAAAGGATTAATAAAAACGATGCTTAAAATGACGCCCGAAGAACGATTGGATTATAATGTGTCCGAACAGCAAAAACAGTATTGGAGATAAGAAATGCTGTCAAAAAAGCAAAAGCCGTGAGACCTATAAAAACTTATCGAAAACTTAAATAAATCTGGAATCAAATATATCATTAATGATCTTTTATAATTTTTTTTTAAGAAGAACACGAAAGTAATTTTTTTATCCTCCGCAATTACCCATTGATGGACAGTATTAATCGTATCCAAAAAAGACGCTTGCTAAACGTAAATATATCATATATATTGTTTTAATGGATATAAAGTTAAATATATGATATATTTAAAGGTAATTATGACAAAAAGGAGTCAATCAAAAAAAAGCATCCCAAAACAGATAGAAACATTGATTGAGAAACTGGGGAGCAATATTCAAATAGCTCGAAAACGGCGCAAGATGACACAGAAAGAACTTGCTGCCAGAGCTTTTTGTTCTATCCCCACTATCAACCGGCTTGAAAAAGGAGATAGTGGGGTCAGTTTAAATATTCTTGCACAAGTCCTTTGGGTTCTGGGCTTACAAACTCAATTATTAAAGGTAGCAGATCCTGAAAAAGATAGAACAGGCTTTCAAGAGGATCTGCAAAACATGCCCACAAGAATAAAAAAATCTCTTTTTCGAAAAAAGAAAATGGATTTTTAAAAGGATATTTTATAGATGGCTGAAGCTAAAGAAACGTATGTGTATATCCAATTGAATGCAGAGTTTATCCCTGCCGGATTTCTTGAGATGTATGGACAGGGCAGGGAAAGTTTTGCTGCATTCGAATATGGGACTCGTTATCTTGCCAGAGAAGATGCGATTTCGATTGATCCGGCATCACTGCCTTTACAAGAGGGCCGCTTCCTTACTAACACCGGAGTAGAAATGCTCTTTGGGGGAATTAGAGATGCCTCCCCTGATAATTGGGGGCGGCAGATTTTAGATAGTATTAAAGAAGGGAAAACATTAACAGAGTTTGATTATCTAACTTCATCGAATATTGATCGAGTCGGTGCTTTAGCTTTTGGTCCCGATCTATCTGGACCTCAAAGAGTGTTCCCTTTCCATGTTTTAAAAGAGGACCTTTATGGTGACTCCCTAAATCTTGAACAAATGATTCTTTGTGCAGATCTGATAGAAAATGAAACTGAATTGTCTCTTGAACAAAAAAGATTTTTAGCCAGGGGGTCCAGTTTGGGGGGTGCTCAACCCAAGAGCTCCACTTTGCACAAAGGGCAGCAATGGATTGTAAAATTTAGTAAAAAATATGATTCCTGGTCAACATGCCGAGTTGAAAATGCGACAATGACACTTGCCAGACTTTGTGGAATAAATGTCCCGGAAACCAAAACAATGACAATTGTGGATAGGGATGTTTTTTTAATAAAACGTTTTGACAGAGACGACAAATTAAGAACCCCTTTTATCTCTGCCAGAGCTCTTTTGGGAATACAAGGTGAAAGCGGAGATTCAGGGTTAACAATAGATCAAGATAAAAGCTATCAGGAAATAGCTGAACAATTTCGTCTTCATGGAGATATAAATCACCTCCACGAAGACCTCGAGGAGCTTTACAAAAGAATGGTGTTCAATGTTTTGTGTAACAATTTTGATGACCACCTTCGGAATCATGGGTTTTTATATCAAGGTTCTGGTTGGAGATTATCACCGGTATATGATGTGGTCGCGCAGCCAGAAGGTGTCGATCAAAAACAATTATATCTGAAAATCGGAGATAAAGGACGCAGGGCAACTATTAAAAACGCTTTAACTCAAACAGAACCTTTCGGTCTTAACGATGAAGATGCTTTGTATATTGTGAAAAATATGGTTTCTAAAGTAAAAAATAATTGGCAACCTGTTTTTGAAGAATGTGGTGTACCGAAAAATATTTTTTCTGAACTAAAAAACGTAAGTTTCGCTGAGGCCGAAGACTTCAGTGATCGCTAACTCAATAATGAATTCGATGACTTTTTTGAACAGAATGCGGGGTGTGCAAAATATAAAAAAAATTTCTTTTTTAACAATGCAATTGATTTTCCACGACTCGCAGATTATATTGATAAACATGCAACTAAACGTTTTTTTGGCGTAAATTCTCCAGCACTAAATTATTTACAATCATTCGTTTAAAAATGAGTTAATAAATGACAAGCAAACGAACACCAGAATATTATAAAGGTTGCGTCATTGGTGGTGCCATAGGTGATGCTTTGGGTGCGCCCATTGAATTCATGTCAATAGATCAGATCAGATCTGAATTTGGAGAGATGGGTTTGACTGATTATTCTGAAGCATATGGAAGAAATGGTGCAATCACTGATGATACTCAAATGGCCCTATTTACAGCAGAAGGACTGATTCTATCAAAAGTAAGACAAGAATATGAAGGAGATAAAGGTGTCGTCTCTGCTGGATATCATGCGCTTTTAAGATGGTTATATACGCAAGAAACAACCCTTCAGAATAATCTTATTCAGAATCACGGCACCTGTTCAATCGTTGATGGTGTATTAACAGGGTATAAGGAGCTTTTCTCATTAAGAGCGCCAGGGAATAGTTGTCTATCTTCTTTGAAGTCTGGAAAAACAGGTACGATTGGTGATCCTGTTAATAACAGTAAAGGTTGTGGTGGCGTTATGCGAATGGCACCCGCAGGACTTGCTTTTGATGATCCGGAAAAAGCATTTCATTTTGGGTGTAAATTAGCAGCGCTTACTCATGGACATCCCACAGGATATTTAGCTGCAGGCACTTTTGCTGCGCTAATTTCTTTGATAGTTACGGGTGATCCTCTGACAGAAGCCATTCAAGATGCGACTCTGATTTTAAAAGCGGATAAAAATCATGAAGAAACCCTGAGAGCGATTGGTAATGCGGTTGATGTTGTTGGCAAACACCCCCCTGAACCCGAAGTGATTGAGGCGTTTGGTGCCGGATGGATAGCCGAAGAAGCTTTGGGAATTAGTCTTTATTGCAGCTTGGTAGCTGTAGATGATTTTAAAAAAGGGGTTTTATTATCCGTCAATCATTCTGGGGATAGTGATTCGACAGGGTCGATTACAGGGAATATTCTGGGTGCGTTGTATGGGATTGATATTGTTCCTGTGCGCTGGAGGGAAGACCTTGAGCTAAATGAGCTAATTGAAGAAACTGCTGGTGATTTGTTTGATCAATTTCAAAGTCAGGAAAAAAATTAAAATCCGACAACGGGCAAGGAGAAAACCAAAAAAAATACATTGAGGTTAAGTCTATATATATATAAAAGCAGGGTCAAATGGATGACCCTGCTTTTATAATTTTATACATCTCTAATATTATTTGGCGTTTTTACGCCTGTACCCAACAAGACCAATTAAACCAGAGCTTAATAGCCAAATAGCGCCTGGGATGGGAACCGGGTTCCCCGTTAGAGTAAAATCATCAAAAACTACCTCGGGTGTGCCGAATATCGCAACGCTACCGCTGTCAAACCCGGTCAACTGGTTTTGATAACTGACATTTCCAAGTGCGGTTTGACTGATAATTCTATATTCATTTCCATCTCCATCTACATCAATTTCAACTCCAAATAAAGCTACATCAATATGTGGATATTGGTCGTCATTTACGTCAATTATCAATTGATAAAAAGAAAAAGAGCTTGACGATAATGAAGTAGATTCAAGAAAATCTCCCCCTCCATTTATTAATCCAATTTCTAATGTAAAATTACTATCTCCTTCATTAGCATGAACACTTGCAGTGAATCCATTGTCAGGGTGAAGAGAGAAGGCCACCCCTCCAAATCTTTCGATATCTGTACTGGAATTAATACCAAAAAAAGTTTCAATGTGAAGGCCTGACAAGTCATACGCTTGACCGCTGTTAGCAGCCATGTTGGCAGGCGGCTCCGTGCTTAGCGTACTTCCATGGTATCCGCCCGGAGTTCCAATGCCGTCATCTAAATCCCAATCCTGAAGAAGACCCGGATCGAAAGTAACCCAATTGTTTTCTGTAAAAGTGGAATTCTCAAAATTATCAGCGAAATCCGCATTTGCCGGCGTCTGGTTCCAGCCCAATAAAAATATTACACCTAAAAGTAATAATAATTTTTTCATTTCAGCTCCTTTGTACCGCATTTAAATTTATCGAGATAAATCTACTGTTCTTTTCCGTGGGTGTCCACACAATTTTTTTTAAATTTTAATTGCAAAAAATATGCCCAATTAAAGTGTTGATGGTTACAATAATATAGTTGCTTGATATATTGACCTTTTTTGCTTATAAGGCATCCCGTCCATGGATTATATATATGCTAAATTGTGTAAAAAAAGTTATAAAATAGGAAAAAAATGTAACAATTTAGCTACTCAGTGCATATTTTTATATATTTATGCGCAATCAAAGAGTTGAAAAAATTATAGGAAATTTGTGATATAACATGCATGATTGACATCAGATTTTGACTAAGACTTTTGGAGAGGTGCTTTTTTTTATAATTTTGCTGCTAAGCTTCGGTCGTCATCTCAAAAAATTCTTGAATTTCTTCTTTATTGCGTCGAAGCATGTCAATAACCAAATCTAATTTGGATTGATTAATACCCGTCAGTTTAAAAGAATTTTTAGATAAGGTTGGAGCCATGTTACCGCTATGTCCGATACCCGCTTTTTGCGCCGCGTAATCTGCCATGTGAATAATGAAAGATTGGGGTTGGAAGTCAACATCAGCTGCGTCGGGATTATGATGAAATCTGCACGGCATGATGATAGATTCAGGGAAATCCCATCGTTTCATCAAAAGAGCTGAAAGAAGGGCATGGTTTACTTTTAAAACGACATTTTCGGCCAGATACAAGGGCTTTTTTGTCTCCAATGCTAATTTCTGGATTTCTTTATATTCATTTTTAAAATATATTGTAAAAATTACTTTACCCATATCATGAAGAAGTGCGGGAATAAATATTTTGCTGGGGGGCACAGAATTTGTCCTTTTTGCCAACTCTTTTGATGCAGTGGCCACGCCAATGCAATGAATCCACAAACCGCTCATATCTAAATCAACACCAGATTCATCTTTAAAAGTGGATAAAACTTTCATGCCAATGGCAATACCAATTATTTCATCAAAACCAATAACGGTAATGGCTCTTTTAATGGTCTCGACTTTTGTTTTTTGTGCATAATACATTGAATTGGAAAGTTTCAACAATTTACTTGTCATGGCCTGATCATAGGATATGACTTTCTCAAGTTCTCTGACGGTCGATTGTGTATCAGAAGCAATACTAAGAATTTTGTTAATAACAATCGGAAGAGTTGGCAGGTCACTCTCTTTTTCTTTAATCATCTTTAGAATTTTTTCTTTTATTTCCATGTCATCAACCAGAATCAGATCATATTCTTTAATTGGTTTTACAATTCGAAAAGCCCACCTATATTGACACTTATATCAGGTTGTAATAATTAACAACACTTAATTTTTTTATAAAAAGATGTTTGATAAGAAGACTACACTGTGGCATAAAAATTCAATGATTGATTTAATTATGGGTTGTTTTCAGTATCCCTCTTTTAGAGTGTTTACACACCATTTCAGCAGAGGTTTGTCTGAGGTTCCTGGCGTTCTTTCCAGTTCAGGTAGGCCAACTATATCAGGACTTCCCCCCTATATTTTTTGTAGGATCAACTGGGACGGACATACCCTACAATCCGCTTACTCTCTAATCTTTATTCGAAATGGATAATAATTGAAGAGTATATGGTATGCTCTTTAGTATCCTGGGAAAAGCCAAGATGCTGCAGCATGGATCTGCCAACATCTTTCCCATATCTGAACTGGTATGCAATATCCCAGACAAACCATTTATAGGCAATACCTGACCCTAAGGTAAACCCCATGTACCGATCTGCTGATCCTTCAGCAGGAGCAGGATCATAGAATATTCCTCCTCGTATCGGAATGATGACTTTTTTGCCGATATATAAATATTCTGCACCCAATCTGAGCCATGTGGTTGGATCTATATCAGACTCAGAAATGGGTTTAGAACTAATCGGGGATGTTTCTACGCCTGTCTGGGTTCGATAGATAAAATCTTCCCAATGGGTTCTGTACGCATCTGCAGAAACAGTAAATGTATCAGAGTGTCGGTAAGCCACACCAAGTCCATACGACATGGGCATATCCATCTCGTCTTTCGTGTCACTTGTAATGATACCGTTGAGTGTTCTTTTATGTTCTATATCTGCTGTAAACGGCAACTTAAATACCCCGCCCAGTGTCCAATGTTCTGATGCCCGCCATAAAAAGCCCAGATTTGCATTCCAGCCTTTAAATGTATATTCCTCAACAAAAGTAGAAAAATCTTGAGGCATTCCCCAAGCAGGAGGCCAAGTGGTAATTTCATAATAGGTTTGCGTCCATTCATTATCATGAATGACGTCACCCCAATAATTCAGGGTAAATCCTGCTGACAGGTTTTTGGTTATCATGGTTGCATAAGCAAGGCCAAGGGCATATAAAGACCCTTCCTGTTTATAATTTTCCTCAATACTACTACCGGGGATATTACCGTTTATATTGAAAACCCAATAACGGTTAAAATCATACAGCCGTTGATAATTTAAAGAAACAATCATATTGCGATTATTCAATTCAAACGGGTAGGCTGCGCTTAAATAATTGGGGCTGAATTCATCAACAGAGTGATCTCCAGCGGCTTCAGGATTGCTTTCAAAAGAAATGGCTTCATTTCTTTTCAGGTACCCTCCAACAAAAGATATTTCAGGCGTTTCCAGTTGGATCAATCCTCCAGGATTCCATGAAGCTGCTGTGGCATCATCTGCAACAGCAATAAATGCCCCTCCCATACCCAGGGCACGGGCACCCGATCCAACAGGATTAGGGGATGATCCGATTTCTACAGTAGCTCCAGATGCATTTTCAATATTTAAAAAGATCCATATACACACAAGTCCAATGCAGAAAGTAAATCTATTCATTTTGTTTTTATATTCTCTATTCAGTGTCACATACATCTCCAATTCCATCCCCATCGTTGTCCAACTGTTCTGGATTTGGAATATCTATGCAGTTATCACATGTGTTTCCAACTTTATCGCCATCATCGTCTTCCTGGTCTGGATTCGGGGTGTCTATACAGTTGTCATCACAATTTTCCGTATATCCACCCGTACAAGGATTATCTTCCGAACTGCCGCTAAAATCCCCATCATCTAAGATTCCATCTTCATCAGAATCTCTCCATTCAAGGAAACTGAACGTGTTGCCAAACCAGCTGGCAAAGATTTTCAGGTCTTCAATATCCACAGCCCCGTTTCCGTCCAGATCATTGGGACAACCGGTACAATTGCTTCCAAATCCTGTTATAAACATGGACAGATCATTACTATCAATATCACCGTCATTGTCAAGGTCTGTTTCATGACCTACCGATTCAATCGCGGCATTGGTTTCGCCTGGATCAATTTTACCATCCCCATTTAAATCTTCATCCCCATCATCTATACCGTCAAGATCACTGTCTTTCAAAAGAGGATCCGTTTCATAGGATGGATCTGCATCTGCAACAAAAACATTAGAATTGGTAAAATCACTCGCTGCCTTAACCCCCATTTCCGTTCCATCCAGGATCCCATCTCCATCAGTGTCCGGGTTCAGAGGATCTGTTCCCGCGTCAATTTCATCAACATTTAAGACACCATCATTATCTTTGTCTGCATCATCATCTGTTACAAGAAGTGTAAATGCCGGCAGACTGTCACTTATGCCGCCAGAGTCGGTAACAGAGATGATGATTCCTCTGGTGTATGAAGCATCACCAAACCCAGGAGTGCCGATCAGTTCTCCAGTGGATGTATCAAAACTGGCCCATGAGGGTTTGTCTGTGATCTCAAATGTATGCACATCATTTGGATCTGCATCCTGGATTTCCGGGGTAAAGCGATAGAATTCTCCCTCAATAAGATAGGTTGCAGATGTGCCGGAAATCGTTACCGGGTCATTGATCCCATCTACTGTCAAGGTAAATTCCTGGGTGCTTGACAGCTGGCCTTCATCTTCTACCTCAAGCGTAATAGTTGTCGTCCCGTTCTTATCCGGTAACGGGGTGATGGTCAGT
>JAAEKY010000253.1 GCA_024227235.1 Desulfobacteraceae bacterium
GTTCATGGATAAAAAATCTGGCGTTTTCACACTTATAATCATTTTCGCAATGATCCATATGAAGATGAGTATGAATAACAATATCTATATCTGATGGGGATAAACCATGTTTTTCAAGCCCTTTCTCAAACGTATAAATTTTCCCGCCAATAGCATCCTCACGGTCTTTTGATTGAATCGGGGTCATTTCTCCTGTATCTACAAGAATATTTTTATCACTGCCTTTGATTATCCATGTATAAATCGGAATGGTATATTGTTCGCCCTGGCCATATTGGTAGGTCATCATGCTCTTATCAAAAACTTTTGTTCCCATAACAACGGGATGAATCGTATATTGTGTCATTTATATGCTCCTTGTATTATGCCATAGAAAAGAACTATAGAAAAAAGCTTAATCCTCAATATCAGTTTGCTGATATTTCTTAACCGCCTGAACTAGAGTTTGCCTGGCATCATCAATTGCTTTTGATCTCCAGGCCTTGGATGAAGGATAATAACCTGCCAAATACCTTTTTTTAACCTCTTTTTCATCTTTTTGTGATTTATATCCATTTTGAATACCCTGATTTTCAATGATCACATTATGCAATGCCTTGATGGATCCCATAGTGGTCTGGGTATCCAGCGTTCCAAATTCAAATGCCATAGGCAGGTAATATTTTTCAGGAATAATTGCTCCCACATAAGTTGCAAAATCCCCAGTTACCGTATAAAAATCGTCACCATTTCCCCAATCGATAGAAATGTCAGAA
>JAAEKY010000254.1 GCA_024227235.1 Desulfobacteraceae bacterium
ATCGCCTTGCCGACTATCCATGGAGCAGCTACCCCTTTTATGCATATCGCAAAAAACAGCCCTCATGGTTAACCACCGATCTGATACTGAGCCGGATCACCGCCAAAGACCGCCCCAGCGCCTACCGCAGGAAGGTGCAGACCTATTCCGATGAAAAAGGCAATATTTGGGAGGATGTAAAGCACGGGCTTGTCTATGGCTCGCAGGATTTTCTGGATCAGCTGAAAGAGAAATTTCTAAATGACCACAAAGATGCGGAACTGCCCCAGCACAACCGGCTGCTGCAAAGTTCAAATCCGGAAAAACTTGCTGCCCAGGCGGCCAGGGCTTTTGGTCTGGATTTATCTTCAATCTGCAACACAAGGCGGATCGCCGTCCATGAGAAAAAACAGCGGGACATGCTCATCTATTTTTTATGGGAAACCGGCCAGCTGAGCAACCAGCGCATCGCAGAACTGGTGGGGCTTACCTATTCTAGCATCAGCCGCCGCGTGAGCCTGTTCCGGGAGAATTTGGATAAAGACAACAATTTGAAATTACGTTATGTTGAACTTAAATCACAAATCAAGGTTTGACCCTCTATCTCTGTATCTCTTTAAATTTTGGTGATGAGGCAAAATGAAAAATATCATTTTATATTTTACAATCTCAATCATATTGCTGTTCCACACTGGGTGCATTAAAAATAACAAACAAGATTTAATTTCAGCGATAAATAACAAGTACTATAATCTCTCAGATGAAGGGTTAAAGACATTAAACGTTAAAATAGTAGATAAAAAGCTGGCTCAAGCTAACAAAGAAATATCAAGAATCTTAGGATTTAATCCTTCAGAGTGTCATTCCTATGAAGATCGCATTCTATCCCAAATAGGCAAAAATGATCAATTTTCACTTAAAGTTTTGGACTTTTGTCATTTCGGAATTGAAAAGCTTGATAAAAAGGGGAAAGAGGCCACTGAGGCATCTTTAAACCTAATAGGTATACATCTGAATATATGGAGAGAGTCTATATTTAATCCTATTCTACCGGATCCCCTATCAAATTACGATATTATACATGCTGAAGATAATAAAGTTGTCAAAATCATAGATAAAGAAAATAATATGGCGGTCATGTTTAATAAGAATCTAAAGATGATTAACATCGGTGACATAGATTCTCAATTGGCTAATTGGGCAAAACCTACTTTCGTAAAAACAGGGAACAAGTACTTACTAAAAAAGTATCAGGTTTATGAATTTCGTAATTCAGTCGAAACAGTCGTTTCTATAGGATATAAAAAAATTGAAGGGTTTATGTTGCCATCAAATATCGGGATTAAGATTTTGAAAGATGGAAAAGAGGATATTAGAAATTATACATTTTCTGATTATAAAATTAATAAAAGAGAAGAGAAAGCCGTGCCTTGATTCGTTATAAATAAAATAGCGGCGTATCCCTGCAGATCTGGGAACACAGATCCGACCCCTCGTTACACGCCATAAAAAAGGGCTGGATTTTTTCCGGCCCTTTTTTTATCCAAGATCCATTTTCCCCGAGTCTGCATTCCGGGGCAACTCCCACGGGCCGGAAATATCGTAAATATCGGGTCCGGAATCAACGAAGGCAAACTAATGGTTCAACTGACGGGGCTCACCAACAACAACAAAAGAAATGCCCGCAGGAGGGGCGTCTTGCCCTGATTGTGCTAAAATTTTGCTGTTTAATCGCGGCTGGAAGCCGCTCCAACATAAAAACCGAAAGTTGCGTTAATACGTTAAGGGCGCTTGTTAATATGCAAATTCGTAAGCGTTCACAGGGCACCGCATCTGCTTTGTTACCGGGTACTTGAAGTACAACAAATACGTCAGCGCACCCGGTGCCTCACATCTACGGCACCCTGCAAACGCTTACAGTTCGGTGGCTTACAACACATCGGTCGTTCCAACCCCGTGAACGGGTACGCAAATTCAATTTTACCGCTCCAATGCCGATAATAGTATTGTTGGCATCATTCTTTCGGGAGCAGGAATTGTTGAAATCACATAAAAAATCCAA
>JAAEKY010000255.1 GCA_024227235.1 Desulfobacteraceae bacterium
ATACGCTCTGTCTTTTTTTTTTTATTTGTGTATAATCATTTCTGATGCGCATCAATTCTTTACATACAAAACTTAAAAATGCTGTTCGTATCGACAGAGCACTCAGGTTCGTTTGGCAGGCATCTCCTTTATATTCAGTACTTTCAGGGATCATTGTTTTAATCCTTGGCATCCTACCTCTTGCTTCTTTATACCTGATTAAACTGATCATCGATTCGGTGACAAGCCTGGAATTTAAATCAGGTGAAAGCCTGTTCAGCACAGAGTTTTCAACCCCTCTTTTATATATTGGCCTGGCCTGCGGTATAGGGCTTCTGATCGCTTTTTTTAACTTTTTATCCGACTATATCAAAAAGGCCCAGACCCTTACGATCACTGACTATATGTTTTCAGTACTCCATGAAAAATCTGTCAAGACAGATCTTGCTCACTATGAATCTTCAGAGTACAGGGACACACTTTTCAGAGCTCAGCAGGAAGGGCCGTATCGCCCAACCAGTATTGTCAATGGCCTTTTTTCTGCCGGTCAAAGCGCTGCCTCATTTGCAGCAATCTTCGGGCTTTTGTTCCTGTTCAACCCGATCTTGTCCCTTGCCATGATAGTGGCATCCATCCCTGGCGTTTTATTGCGGCTTAAATACTCTGAAAAGATCTATTCCTGGCAGGAGAAAAGGACTGAAGACGAACGCCGTTCGCACTACTTTCACTGGATGCTTACCGGGGATGCCCATGCCAAAGAGTTTAGACTCTTTAATCTTGGAAAGCATTTTATAGACCAGTTCAAGTCTATCAGAAAAACTTTAAAAAAAGAAAAACTCTATTTTGAA
>JAAEKY010000256.1 GCA_024227235.1 Desulfobacteraceae bacterium
GATTTTAACTGTGATTTATTCGGTTTTCTTTTTTGATATTAATACATTCGTCAATACAGCTACCACAAATAAAAAGTTTTCGGTTCTACTCCCTTAATGGTGGAATGCACCGCACTCAAGACTTCAACAACAGACATTCAACACTTTCAATCGATAGTTATTAAAGTTCCTATATCCGTAAGCACGCTTCTGGAGCTGCTTACAAACATTGTTATATCCTTCAGTTCTCGCATTTGTAATACGATTTTCAAAATAATTCAAGATCTCATCTTTCCAACTCATCAGAGTTTTTCTGAGGCCCTTAAGCTCTTTAACTTTCGTGTAGGCCAAGAGGTCTAATAATTTAATCAGACTTCTCTTTGCTTTCTTGCGCCCCTTACAACGATATAATTTCATCAGAGCTTCCTTTGCATAATAAATTGCCTCAAGCTCAGGATGATCAACAAGCCATTTTTGAATGACTCTACGAGTGTCGTAATCAAGCTTAATCGAACTTTTTAGAAGTAGTTTTCTTATAGGATTCTTCCTCTTATCACCTGTGATTTGTTTTCGATATTTGTTAATTGCAGGATTTAAAAGTCTTACTACATGAAACTTATCTGCTATTAATTTAGCGTTTGGAAAAAAGTCTTTAGCAAAACTTTTATATGGTTTTGATAAATCTAAAACTACGTTTTTTACTCGCTCTCGACCTGGAATATAAGCAAGCGATTGGCATAGTTGTCCAACAACTCTTCCTGGAACAAGTTCTCTGACACGTTTATTATTGTAGTCAACAACGATGGTAGCAAACTCTCGATAACCGCCTTTCTTATTGCGTAACCACGAGTGTTCATCGAGTCCTACAGTTGTTGGCCATACATCATTCTTTCTTTTTCTCCATTCTAATTCTAGTTGTCTATAATGCTTTTCATAGATCGTTTTGTTGCCAAGTTTTGTGTGACGTTGAACACCCTTTAGGTTTGTAAATCGATCAGCAGTATATAGAATTTCACGATTCATTCTTTGAGTCACGCGAGCACTTTTTTCGATACCATCAATTTTTTCAGTAAATACTTTTTTGCAACCAAGTCCGACACAGCGGAACCTCTTTTTCTTGATCTTAAGGATTTTAGTTCTTCCCATGTGGGGAGCATCTAAGATTCGGACCTCTCTCGTGTCATGAACACTAGATGTCTCAAGTCCACAGTGAGGACAGTATGAGACCTTAGTATTAGTTTCACAATGAAAGGTAATAGTTTTTTGAGCATCTTTGTTGTGAAAATTCAAAAGTTCTAGTTTAGGTAGTAGTAAAAATTTAGTAAGCTTTTTGTCGGGCATGTCTTTTTTCTCCGTTTAAAATTTGATTTCGCAGTTCAATTATAAACGATTGAAATTTCATGCCTGTTCTTTAGGTCTTTAACGCGGAGAAAACACCATTAAGTGTGAAGAGCC
>JAAEKY010000257.1 GCA_024227235.1 Desulfobacteraceae bacterium
AGCGCAATTATGGGCTCCGATTTTTCTTCCATCGGAGATCGTTTGGCCCATCTTAAAGCGTGTATCCATTCCCGGGATTATCTTATATCCTTTTGGGACTTTATTGCTTGGTTCAATTTTGAACTATTTTATCCATAACGAAAATCTTAATAAGAGGCTGTTAGATAGTGAGAGAAAATTCCGTATTCTATATAACAAATCCCCAGACATGTATGTGTCGATTTCACCTGATGATGCCAGTATCCAGCTATGCAATGAAACCCTTTTGAAAAAAACTGGGTATTCAAGAGAAGATATCATCGGCACGCCCATATACAAAATGTACCACGACGATTGTATAGACGATGTAAAAAAAACTTTTCAACAATTTATTGAAACAGGTGTCATTCAGAATAAGGAATTAATTCTTAAAAGAAAAGATGGCACCAAGATTGATGTAACTCTTAATGTAAGTGCTGTAAGAAATGAAGAGGATCAAATAAAATATTCCATTTCTTCCTGGAGAGATATTACAAAGTTTAAAAAATCAGAAAAAGCGCGTAAGGAAAGTGAAGAAAAATATCGTTCAATGATGGAAGCTATGGATGATGCGACATATATTTGCTCATCAAAATATATAGTTGAGTATATGAATCCTGCCATGATTAAAAAGATAGGCCAAGATGCCATCGGTAAATTTTGTCACAAGGTGATACATGGCCTTGATAAAAAATGTCCATGGTGTGTCTTTGAAAAAATTATAAAGGGTGAGTCCATAAGCCATGAGATTACCAGCCCAAAAGATAACAGAACCTATCATATTTCCAATTCACCAGTATTTCAGGCAAATGGATCGGTTTCAAAATTGACTATTTTTAGAGATGTTACTGATTTTAGAAAAATGGAAACCCAACTCCAACAAGCCCAAAGAATGGAATCCATCGGCACCCTTGCCGGAGGTATTGCCCATGATTTCAACAATATTCTTTTTCCAATTGCCGGTCATACCGAGATGCTATTAGAGGATGTCCCTGAAGACAGCCCATTTAAAGATCGCCTTAATAAGATATATACAGGTACCATGAGAGCAAGTGAACTGGTAAAACAGATACTCACATTTTCCCGCCAAGACATAAATGAATTAAAACTGATGAATATCCAGCCAATCATAAAGGAAGCATTGAAACTTATCAGGTCTACAATCCCTACAACCATCGAAATCAAGCAGGATATACTACCTGACTGTGGTGCGATAAAAGCTGATCCAACACAAATTCATCAGATCATAATGAACCTTGCCACCAATTCGTATCATGCCATGGAGGATACCGGAGGTGAATTAAAAGTTAGCCTGAAAGAG
>JAAEKY010000258.1 GCA_024227235.1 Desulfobacteraceae bacterium
TACCATTGTGGACAAAAACGGGAATGAGCTTGATATGGGGTTTACCCCTTTTCGGAAAACCACCCTGGAAATTTACTGGCAATTTGCTAAAATGAAACTTGGCTTTAAACTCACCTCTGAGCAAACCAAGAACAGACGGTTGCTTTTTGACACCATGAAAAACGCTGGTTTCCTGCCCCTTAGCCATGAATGGTGGCATTTTAACGGCATGCCCAAGAATGAAGCCCGCAAACGATTTAAAATAATAGAATGATGATACCCGTTCACAGGGCTGAAACAACAACAGTGATATAACCTGCTGAATTGTAAATGTTTGCAAAGGTGCCGAAGATGCGGTGCCTTTGTGAACGATTACAAATAATCGGTTGGCGGGTTTTGTTCCTCAACCCGACCTTGAGCTGCGAGCTGGGCAATCGCCCCTTAACCGCTTCCAAGGCGACCTTGGCTCTGAACGAAGCTCATTGATTCCTTCAAATTTTCTCCACGAATGAACCTTTTTTAATCTGGGCCGGCTACGCTCATTTTATACCTTAAACAACGGTCTGTTTTTTAGGGCGTAAAATAGTGAGATGGGGCCTAACAGGGCCGGATTTGACGGTCTTTTGCCCGAAACCGACTTCTCATGATTTGGGTATTCTTCCTGCAAGGGCGTGGTATGAAAAGAATTACACAATAACACGGCAATTTCATATAATACTATAACCTTTTTTACACAATTCGATGACAATAATACGGTAACACGATCCCGCAATTTGTGGATTTGAAATTATTTGCCATTAAAATTCAATTCCGGGCACACCATATATATTTATTTTCGGAAGGCATTTCGTTTCATCTATTGTTGTGTATGTCTGGAAAATCAAGGCTTTGCGGGTATCTTGCCGGGTTCCGGCAGGCAAATTTCAAGCTATCTTAAGGCTGTCCCCGAATCCATAAAATTTTGCAAATTTCCATGCCTGCAGGATCAAAAGCAACACTATATCAAATTATTTCA
>JAAEKY010000259.1 GCA_024227235.1 Desulfobacteraceae bacterium
AAAAAACAGGCACAGATTGGCTGGGAAGCAAAGAATCGCCAAGTGGATCTGATTATTGAAGACCCTTTAAGGGGGGATGAGCTACTAAAACATATGAAAGGATGGTTTACTGCAGACGTTTATAAGGCGGTTGAAATTTTTAAGAAATATGGCAAATTAAAAGTTCTGGATGATGTTGACCTTGTCATCGAAACAAAAGATTCTGTCCAAATGGAAGAACTTTCAAAAGAACTTTATGAAATGTTCAGGGAAGAGGCCTGGGTCGAGATAATCCTACGTCAAAAGCTTGCCTGATTGCTAAAAAACAAATCAAACCTTTAAAAGTCGATCATTATGGAAATCCAACAATTAATGAAGCAAAGAAAAAGCGCAAGAAACTACTTGGAAAAACCGGTCTTGCGTGTTGATATTGAAGATGTGATCCGGTGTGCGGGAATGGCCCCTTCAGCCATCAACCTTCAACCTTGGGAATATGTTATCACCTATGGTGAAGAAAAGGATCGGTTGATCCGTCGTCTTAAAAAAGTTCACGCGATGAAAAATATCCATTGCGGACCGGGGACTTCAGAACCGTTACCAGAAAATTTTTCGAATCGAAGCCGAAAGGCTTTAAAAGTGATGAGCCCTCAGATTAAAAAATTGAATATCCCGTTTAATCAATTCATTGAAAAGGGAAGCTGTTCTTTTTATGGTGCCCCCGTTGCTATTATTGTTGTGATGGATAAAATTTTTCCAAAATTTAGATATCTGGATGTAGGATTGTCTGTGTCCTATCTATTACTTGCCGCTGAACAAAAAGGTCTTTCAACCTGTCCCATCGGACTCATTACTGAATATGGCAATGATATTAAAGACGTCTTAAATATTTCCGCTGAAAAAGAAGTCCTGCTGGGCATATCTCTTGGGTATGCGGATGAAAAGGCACCCGAGAATAATTGTAAACCTGACCGGGAACCCTTAAGCGAAATTTTGACTTGGTATGAATAGTTAAACCAAAAGGAAGCCAAAACAATGATTGTCAGAAATATAAATGATAAAGAAGTACTTAAAACCACGTATCGTGCCCATGGGGGTGCAATTGCCCAGATGATTCTTGATCGCAGGACATTGGAAGAACTTGGGTTTCTCGCGATTGCCAGACTCGAACCCGGGAAAATAATTGAGTCCCATGTTGATCCCATGGAAGAGATCTATTTTGTCGCAAGCGGAACCGGAGTCATGCAAGTGGATGATGAAGAACAGCAGGTCAATCCCGGAGATGCCACCTGGATACCTGTGGGGTCTGCCCACAGTCTTGTGAATAATGGGACTGAACCTTTAGTTATTTTAGTGGTTGCTTCGTCATGGGAAAATAAATAGTGGCCGAACGAAATACAAATCAGGGGGAGATGAGAATCTGATCATTAAAATTTTCAGTCAAGCAGATAGAGAGTTCTGCTGCTTTGTCATCGTTTTTTAATTCGACCATGAGTTCCCCGTTTTCCCCGACCATGAGATTTCCATATTTTTCCACAACATCTGCCACAAGAGTTGGCTCAACCGTCCACCAGCCACGGGTGCGCATCAATAGTTCTTTCCCCTTTAATTTCCGGGGAGTAACAAGATCAATATCCCTGAACCATGAGGTCCAGCCAATCTGTGCCGCTGCCTTTAGAACCGGACTAACGGGATCATGATAAATGCGGCACCGCCCAAATAATCTTAGTCGAATCATTTGTGAGCCTCCTGAACCAGGGTTAAGAGATCCTGGTTTCCAGACGGTTCTATAGATGAAACCTTCAACCCACAGGTTTTAAATGCCATATACTGACAAAACTCAAATAGTTCAAACATCATACTTTCGTCCAGGCGTATTCCTTTTCTCGCAGCACTATAACAGGATTTTTCATAAAGATTTAATCGAGTATCCCTGGCTGTTCGGAGTCTTGAATCAAACAAAGAGATGTCTGAACGCTTTATCAGTGCAAAATCCATTGCCTCCATCCGGGAAAAATATTTCCGGGCGCCTTGAATGTTTGGGTCATAGTCAAAATCATCTGATGCAATCATTTTTTTATTCTATACCAATTAACCAATAATTCCCAGCGGCCAGCCCATATTTCTTGAAAAAATAATGTATCATTAGATTTTTATATTTAAATTATTCAGGCTAAAAATATTTTTTAAAGTGAGAACTTTTTTATAAACTTGCGCATATTATTAGCAGTAAGAATCCCCTATACTTTCCTGTGATTCAGGGTATTTTCAAAAATATTTTAACACTATATGTGATATTGGGTTTAAATCAAAAAAGGAGAGCCTTACTAATGTAAAAGCTCGCTATCGAATTTTGGGCAAATCTACAAACTGGAAAAAGAATCAAACGCCTTTATTGAAAATGATCTCGGCGACACATTAGACACAAAGCTCAGTTTTTGCTTCCCTCTCCCCAAATAAAATGAAACTGACGTAGTTGATATTATTGCTACCTGTCTAAAGCTTTTCGTATTGCTTTTGCAATCTTGCTCTTTGATACAGGCTTCATAACAAACCCATCAATCCCAAGTTGTTTAGCTTTATCTTCATCAATTAAGGAACTGTGACCTGTACAAAGTATAATGGGAATACTATACCGAATTTCTTTTAATCTCTCAGCAAACTTTGCACCTGTCATTTGCGGCATGGTCATGTCAGTGATGACTATGTCAAACAAGTCAGGTTTTGCCTGAAACAAATCAAGGGCTTCTTCAGGGTTTAAACTTGTTTCAACATGATAACCAAGTTTTTTAAGCACTTGCTGCATCATGTTTGTAATGGCTTTTTCATCATCAACAAAAAGGATGTTTTCTATACCATGTGGAATTATATCTGTTTTTTTGGTTATGATTTCAGGTGCATCATCAATCACTGGAAAAAGAATTGTGAAAGCAGTACCTTCTCCAACCTGACTGTTCACTGTAATGACACCATCATGGTTTTTAACAATACCCTGGACAACAGTTAATCCCATGCCTGAACCTTTGCCAAATTCTTTAGTTGTAAAATAGGGGTCAAAGATGCGGTTGATGATTTCAGGAGGGATGCCAGGCCCTGTATCACTTAATATTATTTTAAGGTAATTGTCTGCAGTTTCCAGGTCTTTGTAACTCTTGATTGTTTCTTTGTCTAAACTTGAAATTTCCATGTTTACTTCCAGGGTGCCGCCGGTCTCTTCCATGGCATGGGTAGCATTGACGCATAGATTCATCATGATCTGGTTAATCTGTATTGGGTCTGCAAGTATTGATATTTCAGTATCCGGCAATTGTGTTTTAATTTCTATGGTAGTTGGGATAGTGGATCTTAAAAATCTCATGGAGTCTTTGATAACTGTAGCTGCATCGATTACTTCTAACTTCTGGCCCGTTTTACGGCTGAAGTGAAGTAACTGTTTTACTATATCAGCAGCCTTGAGACTGGCAGTTTTGATTTCCTGCAAATTCAGATAAGCTGGGTTCCAATTCGGAATATCTTCGAGTGCAAGCTCAGTATTTCCTGAAATCATGTAAAGCAGATTATTAAAATCATGGGCTATACCACCTGTAAGAGTCCCTATGGATTCCATCTTTCGTGACTGCTGCAGTTGAGCTTCAATATTTTTGATTTCAGTAATGTCATGAAAAATTGTTAATTTTGAAACTTTACCATCGACATGAAATATGGGCGAATTAGTGACAGAATAATAGCAGTTATCTTTCGGATTACTTACTTCATAATTTATATCCTCTCCTTTTTGAATTTGATCAAATACACACCAGGAACATTGTTCACTTCTATCATATATAATCTTATAACAATGTTCACCTATAGCACCGGCACCAAACCTTTCAATCATGGCAGGATTCATATACTCTATTTTAAAATCTTGAGAACAAATATAAGCGGCATCTTTCATCGAGTGAAGTATTGAACGATATTTTTCTTCGCTCCTTTTAATTTTTTTCTCAGATAACTTGAGTGCTGTGATGTCATTGGATATTTCAAACTTGGATATACTGCCGTCAACATTCATGATTGGCGCATCAAATAAATCATAGTACTTCTGATTTTTTTCGGAATACCATTCCCACCGCACTGATTTCCCACTGAATACATCTTTATTCTTACACCAGGGGCAGTGGTGAGTAAGATCATGAAAATATTCGTAACATTTTTGACCATTGACAGGTCCGAAGGCTTCCTGGATAGCAGGGTTAACATACTCAATATTGCCCTGTTGGCTAACTATATATATTCCGGATGGAATAACATCAAGGATGCTATTCAAACGATTATGTTCTGAAATAAGATTTTCTTCTGCCTGTTTGCGTTCAGTAATTTCCTGATGTGTTCCCATCACCATTAAGGGTTTGCCATTTTTTGCCCGGGAAATTACTCTGCCCCTGTCCAACACCCAAACCCAGGTTCCATCTTTGTGCTTCATTCTTGCTTCGCACTCATAGAAGTCAAGCTCATTGCTGAAATGCTTTTTAAGTAATTCATTGCTTACTTCAAGATCATCAGGATGCGTGAATTTTTCCCATGTTTCGATAGATACGGGTGAAATTTCTTCCAGAGTATACCCAATGATATTTGCCCAGCGTTCATTGAATATTGTTTCTCCCGTCTGGACATTCCATTCCCAGGTACCGACATTCGTTCCTTCAAGAATATATGAAAGCCTTTGTTTTTGATGGACAAGCGCCGTTTCCATCAACTTACGTTCTGCTTCTGCCTGTTTTCTTTTCGTAATATCGACCATTACGGTAAGGAAGTAGTTGGTGCCTTGAGTTTCAATGGTGTCGCCTGAGAAAAGGCCATACCGGATATCTCCCTGCTTTGTTCTTACCTGCATTTCTATTTCTCTGAAATGGCCATCTTCAGAGAGCATTTGGGTTACTTGATATTGCTCTTCTTTATTTATAAATAAATTCAGTTCAAGACTGGACTTTCCGATGATCTCCTCTTTGGAATAGCCAAGTGTTTG
>JAAEKY010000260.1 GCA_024227235.1 Desulfobacteraceae bacterium
CCTCCGGAAACTGTTCCTTCAGAGACATTCATGTTATCGACCTTACCTGTAACCTGTTTGCCCAGATATCCGACAACATCGCCTTCAGAATTTTCAGAAAATGATGTGGCAAGCGTTTCCATGGAATCATTTAAATTGATCAATTGTTCAAGTTGAGAAAATTGAGCAAGTTGGGCTGAAAAATCTGTGCCATCCATTGGGTTTAAAGGGTCCTGATTTTGAAGCTGTGCCACGAGCATGGTTAAAAAAGTATCCCGGCCTAGCGCCTCTGATTTTTCGCTTTTTCCTGCTTGATTCGATTGATAGGAACTCGATATATTATCAAGCGAATTATTTCCCGTGGATGTAACTGACATAGTTATCTCCTTTTATGCAACAAAATGAAGTGACCCATCCTGGTTTAAAGTATCAAGAAGGCTTGCGGTGTCGATCATTTTCTCACCATTAGAGTCAAACAACACTTTTTCCCTGTTACGATGTCTTTTCCCGGAATTTCCTGCCGGGTTCTTTGCATCTGCCATAGATTGCTTAAAATTACTGTTCATATCAACCTCAAACTTTTCAAGGTTCACTCCGGAATTTGAAAGCACTGTTTTAATCTCGTTCATATTTGAGGACAAAATTTCTTTAGCCGCATGATTTTCGGTTATAATACTAACTTTCATGCTGTTCCCGGTATTATCTATGGTCATTACAAGCCTTCCCAGCTCGGGGGGCTTTAATTGTATTTTTAATGTATTTTCGCCTTGGTTGATAGCTCTGACAAGGCTTTTGCTTACCTGATTTGTGACATAGGTCGGCAAATTTTTAAAAGTTGACTTTGTTTTTAACAAACCTATATTCGGTTGTGTTTCACCAGATTTAACCTCTGAAGATGATACCTGACTTTGATCAGAAAATTTTGCACTTTTAGATTTCAATTGTTTTATAAATTCTTCGGTACCTTTTAATTGATCTTTTACTTCATTAGATCCTTCTTTTTTACCATTCAGAAAAGATTCCATTTCCTTGAAAGCGTTTTCCAAATTTTTGCCTGTGGCATGTTTTATCTTCTTATCCAATGAAAACAGACCTTTTTTATTCGTGTTTTTATTTTCCGATGCAAGCAATTGGTCTTTAAATTGATCTCTTATTTGCTCAAATGAAAATTCAACCGTTCTAGTGTCACCTGCTTTATCCTTTAGTTCCAGCCCTTTGAAAAGTGTTCTAAAAAGGTCCAGATCTTTTTCATCGCCTGCAGCCTTTTGAGTTAGATCACTTTGAGGTCCTATTGTATCTGATTGTTGTGATATCTTTTGGCGCAGTTTGGAAAGTGAGTCGACAAATTCATTAAGCGTGAGTACAGATGTTTTAGATGTACCCGCTTGAAGGCCTAAATGTTTCAATAATAGGTTTATATTATTATCACCCTCACGGGTATTATATTGAGTATTATTATAAAAAGATTCTTTCTGAAGCGCTCGAAGATTCTCAATGACCACATCTATATTGATGCCCTTTTTTCCTCTATCCGCTTGAGCTAATATTTCTTCAATTTTCCTTTTGGAGATCCCTAAAGAATTTAAAATAGATTCTAAAAA
>JAAEKY010000261.1 GCA_024227235.1 Desulfobacteraceae bacterium
CCGAAAGGAAAGTATTAACAAGATATGAAATGGATCAAACCTTCAGTTGACTCTTGTTTGATAAATTCACAACAATGAACATGCTACGGGCAAGCCGCAGATGTTAAAGTTCACCTGGACACGCGTGGGCGGGCTGGAAAATTATCTGATTATATGGTACGGCTGAAGCTTTGCTTCACAGCCGCATAACGGGTTATGAGGGCGTAGCGAAACAAAGTTTCATCCGTAGTCAAAGGTGAATTTACCACCCCACTCCCCGGGCCGTTGAACAAACCAATACACATGAACAAGTCAGTGATCTAAACATTAAAATTTTCTTGACAAGACTCAACTCAAGGGATAATAATCTAACCAGTAAGTCCATTTTTTTAGACATATTGGTCGAAATATTATGAAAAATTTAATTCAGCTTCCTGCAGAATTTGATTACAATTTATTGCTTCATGCCTTAAGGGATTATAAAAAGCCAAGAGATAAAATCCGAGGCTTGATCAAAGATAAGGATATTTTAAGAGTCAAAAAGGGGCTCTATGTGTTGGGCAAGGAGTATAATAAGCCTTACAATAAACATGTTCTCGCTAATCAGATCTACGGGCCTTCATACATCACAGGCCAAACCGCTTTGGCATTCTGGAACATGATACCGGAACGTGTTGAACTTATTATTAGCATGACAACGAAAAGGAAAAAATTGTTTGAAACACCGGTTGGCAGATTTTTTTATCTGTATTGCAATAAAAAAGTATTTAACCTAGGGATTAAGCTTGAACATGCTGGTGATAAAAAAAAATTTCTAATTGCCTCCCCTGAGAAGGCGCTGAGCGACATTATTGCAACTCAGTCCCATATTTCATCGGAGAAGGAGATGAAGGAATTCCTCGAATTGATGCGGTTGGATCTTAGTGTTAACAAGAGACTTGATCTACTTTTATTAGAAGAAATCAAGGCCGGATATAAAAAGCAAAATATAAAGCTGCTGCTCAATTGTTTGAAGGCAAATTATGTTTGATGAAAAAATAAAACAAATGTTAAGCAGATATGAATTACTTACGGTTTATGATCATGAGAATGCGCTCAAAGAGATTATACAAGAAATAATATTGCTTGGTTTGTGGCGGTCAAAATTTTATGAAAAAGCTGTTTTTTACGGTGGAAGTGCATTACGAATTTTACATAACCTGGAGCGTTTTTCTGAGGATTTGGATTTTTCATTAATTCAGCCTGAAAATACTTTCGATATTAAAAAATATTTTGGTGCAATAAAATCAGAATTGGAATTATGGGGGTTTGAGGCTTATACAGAAGAAAAGAACAAGAAGAATAAAAGCACTATTGATTCTGCTTTTATCAAAGCAAATACATTAATCCATTTATTAAAAATAGATACAAATTTAAAGACCCATAAAAATGCTGTAATGAAAATAAAATTGGAAATTGATCAGGAACCAGCCATTGGATTTAATAGTGACCTCAAATATCATCTACACCCAATCCCGTTTGCCATTAAAACCATGACATTGCCCAGTTTGTTTGCAGGCAAAATGCATGCTTTATTATGCCGTACTGTAAGAACCAACATTAAAGGCCGAGACTGGTATGATTTAATCTGGTTTGTAAAGAATAACATTCCATGTGAGTTATATTATCTTAAGAATAAAATGGTACAAACAGGCCACTTTAATTTGTCAGAGGAATTG
The DNA here is from genome assembly GCA_024227235.1 of Desulfobacteraceae bacterium. Lineage (GTDB taxonomy): Bacteria > Desulfobacterota > Desulfobacteria > Desulfobacterales > Desulfobacteraceae > Desulfobacula. Next base: position 1,698 of record JAAEKY010000261.1, read on the forward strand.
GATAAAGAAAAAGTTGTCGAATTGTTAACTGAAAAGAATAATGAGATTGATTTTTCTCTAGCAAAAAGAGATGTTGAACCATTTTTAAAAAATTCAAGACAAAAGGATGAATTGGATCTATGGTCCAATGCGTTTTTTAATGATTATCTGATTCAAAAAATAGAATTTCAGGCAAGCCGTTGATTAGAAGCCTACCCTATTTTCAACAAGCAAAAGACTACGGACAAACCGCAGATTTTGTCATTTTTTAGCTAATTTTTTTCAAGCACAGCTCTGACTTAATCGAGCGCCATTCCGAAAAAGTCTTGACTATTTCGGAATCTATGCCAAAATAGACGCTATGAAACGTTACCTGACAAAATATATTCAAGAAGACTTAGCAACAAAAATAATTCTTCTAACAGGCCCACGACAGACCGGGAAAACGACTTTATCTAAAATATTGAAAAGTGATTATGACTATTTTAACTTTGACAACCTTGAAGATCGGTTGAGTTTGCAGGAAAAATCTTGGGATCGATCAAAAGATCTTGTTATTTTTGACGAACTTCATAAGCTAAAAAACTGGAAATCATGGTTGAAAGGAGTTTATGACACTGAAGGAATTCCACCTTCCCTCCTTGTTACGGGAAGCGCTAAACTGGATACCTATCGAAAAGTTGGCGACTCCCTGGCAGGAAGATTCTTCCAATTCAGAATGCATCCTTTGGATTTAAAAGAGATTAAAACATTTGTAAATTCTGAGAATCTTGAAAGAGAACTGGAAAAACTACTGAAAATTGGTGGATTTCCCGAACCATTTCTTAACGGGACAAATCGATTCTATAATCGTTGGAAGAAATCGCACCTTGATATTATTTTGAAACAAGATCTTATTGAGCTTGAGAATGTTCAACAAATTATTCAGATTGAAACACTTATCCAGCTATTAAAAAATAGGGTAGGAAGCCCGGTATCATATAGTTCTCTCGCACGGGATCTTCAATGTTCGGATAAAACAGTTAAAAGGTGGCTTACGATACTTGAAAATATGTATGTTATTTTTAAAGTGCCGCCTTTTCATAAAAATATTGCCCGGGCAATTCAAAAAGCACCTAAGTTCTATTTTTATGACACCGGTCAGGTTATAGGAGATTCAGGTATAAAATTAGAGAATACTGTTGCCTGTGCTATTCAAAAAGAAATTCATTTTCGAGAAGATTGTTTTGGGGAAACAAGAAAAGTTTACTATTTAAAAAATAAAGATGGAAAAGAGATAGATTTTTGCACTACAGCAAATGATAGTCCCTCACTTATGGTGGAAGTGAAATGGAAAGATGGAACACTGAGTTCTAATTTCGACATTTTTAAAAAATTTTTCCCACAGATAAAAATGATTCAGGTTACAAAAGAATTGAGAAAAGAAAAGACTTTCCCAAATGGTGCCGAAATAAGAACTGCTCACAAATGGCTCGCTGATTTATGCCTGCCTTAATTTAACTTTAAACCTAACAAACGAAATCCACCGGGCGAGCCGGTGATTTTCTTGTTCTCGGCGACTCAAGCGCACGCATATTGAATTCGATATAGTTGAAAAGGAAAAAAAATGAGTGAGACCATCCATTTTGATGAAGCAGCAGGTAAGCGAATGGTTAAGTGGTACTTAACCCCGGATGTTGTAAAACAAAGAAAAATAGTTCTATCGGCACTAAATTTACAGTCTGGAGAACACGTTTTGGATATCGGTTCCGGACCCGGTCTTTTAGTCGAGGACATGGCAGCGGTCATTGGTTCAAATGGCTCAATCTGGGGCATTGATATTAGTGCCGGTATGATTGCCTTGTCTCAAAAAAGATGTTCTAATTTGCCGCAAGTAGAAGACCTACGAGAGGGCGATGCCACATCTTTGCCATATGGTAAAGATGAGTTTGATGCTGCTGTATCTATGCAAGTGTATGAATATATAGACGATATTCAAATGTGCTTAACAGAGCTATATCGAGTATTGAAGCCAGGAGGGCGGGCTGTGATAGTGTGTACGGACTCGGACACCCAGATCTGGAACACCACAAATCTGGAACGAATGCGTCGCATCCTGACGACTCTTGAAGGGCATTGTGCAGACCCCCGTTTACCGCGAAAACTTGCACCAAAGCTTCGGAAGGCGGGCTTCCACAACATCAAACACGATGTATACACCATACTGAACTCCAAATTTGATGAGAACAGCTACAGCTATGGTCTTGTGGATAACGTTATACGCTATGTATCCGGGAGAAACGGGATTACGGCTGAAGAAATTAATGCTTGGGCTGATGAGTTGCGCCGAAAGGACCAAGAGGGCGCGTATTTCTTTAGCACCAATCGCTATATATTTTCGGTATCGAAACCGGATGCGGACATGATGCCATGACCTGTTTTAAAAACTAATAACCGAATATCTCATATTCGAGTATAAAGTCAGCCATTGTAAATCGTTATGAATCTGAAATATGGGGGTATCTTGTGAATAAAAATGGGATCAAATCTCTATTTGACTCTTGATTGATAAAACTCAACAATGAACATTCTGACGGACAAGCCAGTGATCTAAACATTTAAAGAAAACGAACAAATAGGGTAAGAGGTCCAGTTAAGGTATTGTATTTTTAGAACCCTATTGATAAAAAATAATATCTGGATAGGAGTTGACTAATTTGGAGATGAATGGATGAAAAACAATAAAAAAAGCGTTACATTAGGTTCCATGCGGATACCGTTTCTTGTGTTGCCTCCCACCTGTGTGGGGCTTGGTGTTGCATCGGCCGTTTATACCGGAACCACCATCAATATTTTACATGTGGCGCTTGTTCTTATGGGGGCAGTTTTAGCTCATATCAGCGTCAATGCCTTGAATGAATATGATGATTTTAAAACAGGACTTGATTTTAAAACCTCTCAAACCCCGTTTAGCGGCGGTAGTAAGGCTATACCTGAAAATCCGGGAAAAGCTCATCACGCTCTTATCACCGGTATAGTCTCACTATCCCTTACCATCCTCATAGGTTTGTATTTCGTGTGTGTCAGGGGTTGGATGCTCTTACCGTTGGGGGCATTCGGGGTGTTGATTATTGTTGCCTATACCAAATGGATTACCAAAAGCCCGATTCTTTGTCTTATTACCCCTGGGCTAGGATTTGGACATTTGATGGTTATGGGCACGGACTTTGTTTTGACCGGGACCTATTCCTGGACAGCTTTTGTTATATCTATGGTACCGTTTTTCCTTGTGAGTGACCTTCTCTTGTTAAATCAGTTTCCTGATATTGAACCGGACCGGGAAATCGGCAGAAAGCATCTCCCCATCACCATGGGTAAAAAGTCCTGTGTTATGATTTACAGCATTTTCTTGCTCCTGGCTTACCTTTCCATCGTTGTTGGCTGGCTTTTGAATTTGATTCCAGTACAGAGTCTTATTTCCTTGATTTGTGTGATTCTCGCTATTCATACGATTGCCGGGGTCAAACAAAACGCAGATTCCATCCCGGATTTGATTCCGTTTATGGGTAAGAATGTTGCGCTGATCATAGTTACACAAATTTTATTAACCATCGGTATTATCTGGGGTGTCTGATCCTCCCCTAAAAAATTATAATGACGTTAAGCCAATTTTTTAAAAAAGCTGTTGAACAAGCAAAATCCACCGGGTAAGCCGGTAATCTAAACATTATACATTTATCAATGTCCCCTAATATATTCACGGGGTAAGGAGATTTAATGGAAATAAATTGGGCATACTTGAGAAAAGGCTGAAAATCATGTGGAAAAGCACTGGAGGTGCTTACATCTGAGAAGATCACGAGTTTAAAAAGCATCAATGCAGGAAAAGAAAAAATCGGTAGGGATAAAGCATGGGAATTGATCAAAACGTATAAAGATGTTGTTATAGGAAAAGGGAAAAAATTCCAAGAATTTGAACCGGTAG
>JAAEKY010000263.1 GCA_024227235.1 Desulfobacteraceae bacterium
ATTTGATTGAAGGTAAAATTCAAGCCCAATGGTTACCCCTAATAGATTTAAACCAATCAAATCAATGGTCACATCAGAATATTGATATGACCCTGGTCCCATTGCAGTTCCATCATGAAAAAAATCAAAAAATAGGGCGCCGCCTGAAGGATCTAATAAACCAAATGAAAAACTGTCATTACTGGTTGTAAAAAAGTCCAGATCAAATGTTAATGTCGACATGTTTGCAGGAACAAAAATGCCTGGATCACCTAAAAAAGGATCATTGGAAAGATAGGTTGAGCTGTAACCCACATCCTCATAAAGAGTGGCATCATTAATGTTTGGACCAAAAGTTACATCACTGGGAACACGTGTTACAAATTGGGTTAAATCAATTGGAGTAGCAACCGCATACGGGATACAAGTAAAAAAGATCATGGATGAAATGACCATGATAAGTGATAAAAATTTGGTTTTTTTTGCTTGCATTATGGTTCTCCTTGTTCTAAACGACATTCTTTTTTTCCTTATAAGTAGGTTCTTTTTTTAATTCAATTCGTATAAATGACTTGAGCATCCTTCAACACTTGCTCTTTCGCTTTTTTAAGGGCTTTTTTTACTGCAAGAGGTGCAAGCTTTCTTTTTATTGAAGCGCTGACTTCTTCTAAAGGATGCGGTTGAACCGTATCCATATGGGTAACTTTTACAATATATAATCGCTCGTTTATAAATGCCGGAGATGATACTTCTCCAGAATCAAGAGATAAAATAAGCTTAGACAGGCGTTGGTCTAATTTATCCTTTCTAAAAGTTCCTGCGCTAAAACTTATGGGGTAACCTTTATTCAAAAGAGTTTTTGACCATTGCTCCCAGTTTTTTTTGGATGTTGCATCATCTAATGCAGAAAGCATTCTTTTTCTTTGTCCTGTTTTGATTTTGCTTTTTGTCATTATAATTTCGTATTGACGCATTTTCTTTTTCCCAAATTGTTCAAGGTGAGATTGATAATATTCTTTTATCATTTTATCTGACACAGGTTCTGGTCGAATGTTTTGGGTAAGAAATATTTGAATAAGAAGTTCTTCTCTAAAAGCGTTTGTCTTATTTTCTATTATAGCTTTGTCTTGTTTTGTTAATTCTGCTTGGGCTTTTTGAGCAATTGCGCGGGCAAATACAAGGCTTTCCAAAAGTGTTTTTTTATTCTTTTCATCTAAAGCTTTTATATAATCTTTGCCATGGGTTCTTTTAGCCATAAGTTCAAGATCATCAACGGTAATCGGGCTGCCATTTACCGTGGCAAGGACTTTTTCTGCATTTTTTAGGACTTTTTCTTGGCCTTCTTTCTCATTTTGGCCGCATCCTGAAAAAAAGAAAATTAAGCTTAAAAACAGAACAATAAAGTATATTCTTATGTGTGTATTATGTTGCATGCTAACCTTTTGAGACCTTTGAATAATGCCCCCTTTTGCCCAATTGCCACGGAATAGTAAAATGATAATCCTTAAAATATTCAATATATTCCTCCGGTTATAATTTTAATCTTCCTTGCAATAAAACAAAATTGAACATTATTCAAATGTCTCCCTTTATTACTTCTTATTAATTTTTATACTGGCCATTAATCGTTCAATCTCAGCTTTTTTTGCTTTGGCGCGAAGCTGATAACGGATATCACCTGAAACTGCCTCAAGCGGGCGTTTTATTGTAGAAGGTCCATCAAGAAGTTTTACCACATGATATCCAAACGGGGTTTCAAAAGGCTCTGTCACTTCATCAGATTTAAGGCTGAAGACTTTTTCGGAAAAAGATTTACTGATACTTCCTTTTTTTATCCAGCCAAGATCACCGCCCTTTTTTGAAGAGATTTTATCTTCAGAATACTCTTTTGCAACTTGGGCAAATTCTTCTCCTTTTTTAATCTTGGAAAAAGCTTCCCTTGCCATAGTTAATCTGACTTCTCGTTCCGGTTCAGACATTTTTTTATTGGTTCTTATCAAGATGTGTGCAACACGGGCTTTTTCCTGGCTGTAATCTTTCTCATGGGTATTGTAATAATTTGTTATTGACTGATTTGTTACCGTGTCTTTTAAAAATTTATCAAAATACCGGCTGATATACATCTGTGTTCTGAAATCTTCAAGTTCAGCCTCCACTAATGCTTTATCCAGCAGATTCTTCTCCTTGATCACATCAACAAGGGCTTTGCGTTCCAGATATTGATCAAGCATAGCATCCACCCGTTTTTGATTTGAGGTATCCACGCGTTTAAATTTAAGATAGGCATCAAATTCTGCTTTTGAAACATCTTTACCATTAATTGATGCCAGGCCGCCGGATTTGTCACTGCTGCAACCTGCTATAACACATAATATTCCAATAATTCCTATAAACCGCCAAAACCGCATGTAACCTCCTAATATATTATTCATTACTTTATTCTTTCATCTTTATAATTGATGATGGGACAGCATGCATGGCCAAATCCAGGCCAATACCTATGGATTTACTGTCCCAATATAGGCTGAACCTGAAGAAGAGCCTGCATCATCATCTCTCTGAGCACCAACAACTACAGTGCTTTCGCTTATGGATACTGAATTACCAAATTCATCATAGCTTGCTCCATCTCCTGCTATAATCTTGGCTACCTGAGTCCAAGTATCCCCCTCTTTTTTGAATATATAAGCTGAACCTGAATTATAGCTGGCATTATCATCATATATAGCACCAACAACTACAGTGTCTCCGCTTATGGATACCGAATTACCAAATTCATCATAATGTGCCCCATCACCTGCTCTAAGTTTGGCAGCCTGAGTCCATGTATCCCCCTCTTTTTTGAATATATATGCTGAACCGGAAGAAGAGCCATAATCATCATCACCAGAAGCACCAACAACTACAGAGTCTCCGCTTATGGATACTGACTTACCAAAATAATCTCCACTTGCCCCATCACCTGCTCTAAGTTTGGCAGCCTGTATCCAAGTATCCCCATTCTTTTTAAATATATATGCTGAACCTGAAGAAGAGCCGGCATCATCATTTCCATGAGCACCAAC
>JAAEKY010000264.1 GCA_024227235.1 Desulfobacteraceae bacterium
ACCCGCCAAATCCGTGAGTAGATCATTGTACGATATTTCAAGATCGCCATTTACAGCCATAATAAATTCAAGACCGGATAAACTGGTCATTAAATCATTATCATGGATATAAAGTCTGCCGTTATGTGTCAGGCTGGTCATACCCGAAGGATTTGGCAACACATCGCATCCCTGGATAAAGAGCCCACCGCCAATGGATGATAGTTTATTAAGGCCGGAAAGGCTTGTTAATGCATCAAGTTCTGTAATATAAAGATTGCCTCCTATGGTTGTAAGCTTGTTCAATTCATTAAGATGGGTGATATGATTATTATCGGCTATATTCAAGGAATCATCTATCATAACAATATTTTCAAGCCCTGCCAGATCTACAAGGGCACTGTTTCCATAAATTTGAAGTGAGCCATTAATGGATGTAAGATTGTCAAGCCCGGTTAAACTGGTTAAAGAAATGTTCCTTTCAATCTCAACGTCATTTCCGATACTGGTCAGGTTTGCCAAAGCGGCTATGGTTATCAAAGAAGAATTGTATCTGATTTTCAGATCACCGCCAATGGTTACTAAATTACCCAATCCGGTCAGGCTTGTCACGGAAATATTGTTTTCAAAATGGAAACGCCCGCCGATTGAAGTCAGGTTATTCAAACCGACAAAGTTAATCAAACTGTCATTATAACCGATATAAAATTGATTCGCTATGGTCATCAGATTTTCAAGCCCCAAAAAGCTTGTAAGAGAAACATTATTAGAGATATACAGCCGTGCACCTATGGAACTAAGACTGTTTAAGCCTGAAAAGTTAGCCAGTGATGCATTGAGGCTGATTTGCAGTTCACCACCTACAAAATTCAAATTGTCCAGTCCTGACAGGCTGTTGAGCAGTGGATTATCATATATCTGTAAACTAACACCGGTTGATGATATGCCCTCCAAGCCAGTAAGATTTGTAAGAATCTGATTGCCGCTGATGATCAAGTTAGCACCGATCCTGGTTAACATTTCTAATCCGGTTAAATCAATGAGATCGGTTGAATTTTGAATAAAAAGAGAACCGGTCACCTCCCCGTAACCAGATAGGGCATTTAAATCCTCTAAATTCTGGATATAATAATCACCATTCCAGACCGGTCGGGGACCATCGCAGCCTAAACTGCCAAAACTGAAAGCGAAATCTTCAAGGTCTACCCGTGATAAATCTGTCAAATACAAAGAAAGATCTGCCCCATCAATATCATTGTCATACCCTTGAAAATCATTGAAACAAAAAGCTGTGTATCCTAATACCGCATCAAACCCACCGGCATACCCTAATGTGCCTTCATTTTGATCAAATGCAAGCGTATATATGTCAGGTAACAAATAATCGATACCATTACCCCCTAGATCAAGCGAGGCAGTGACTGAATTTTGATTATCAATATCAAGTTTTAAAACTACCTCTAAAATCCCATCCAATGATCCAGCAGGAAGACCGATTATGCTGAGCGGTTCTTCTTCCTCTCCAATCTCATACCCAAGATATAAAAAAAGGTTACCATTGATGTCAGCCCATAAAAAAAAATATAACCCTTCATAAGTGGATGTACTAAATACAGATTCTTCCTGAGAAAAAAGAAGCAGTCCAACTCCGGATTCAGGAAACATATTACTATTGATCTTGAACACAGCTTCAACGCTGCCGCTCTGCCCGGACTGAATTAAATAATTAGGGTCATTTAAGATCACTTCGTAAAGGGTTTCTGTATCATTTTGACATCCGTCTTCTTTATTGAGATTAAGCAATCCATCTGTTTCTGCAGTTGGAGCCAAAGATAAGATGCAGTCGAATATATATGTTTCTGCCCCACTCGAGCCGTGGGGTGGTTCAATATCATCATCAAAATTATCCAGAAAAGTTAACGCCCCCAGGGGACCTGAATGAACTTCAAAAGAATCTATTGAATATCCAGAGTCTTCAGAATTACTCCCATCAGTAAATGCAAAAGTTTTATTTAAAATATTTCCATTGAATATAAAAGCAGCAACAAGGAGACTCCAGAATATAATAATTTTTCTAATATTCATCCGCACAATTCCCTTTTATTTAAACACCAAGTAAAAAATTAATCGACCCAGCAGAACCCGAATAAATAATAAGATTTATCGTTCCTGTCATAACGACATCATCCATTACTAATCAATTCTTTAAGTTAGACAATCTATTAAATATGTTAATTTTTGCAAAAAGTGTGCCGAACAGAAACGCCCCAAGTGGCGTATAAATAAGCATATATAGGTATTTATACCTATGAAATAAATGTTATAAATTGAGTAAATTTTGTGCTAATTGTGGGAAGTTTTTGTGTGTTTGTGGAAAGTAACCAAACTATATTGAAAATAAGAGCCATTTAAAGGACAAAGAATACAAACAATGCAATTATTAGGGTTTTTTATTTTCCCTCCTAACGTTGCCAAATTAGTGATATCATCTACTTGATTTGGATTGTTGAGAATCCTCTCAAGGGCCAATGGTGTGCTTGGTCCCTCTTCATTCATATTGATTCTATCCGCTTTATATCATATAGAGTATAAATCCTGAATCTAAACATAGGAATTTTTAATCATGACTGACAAACAAAAAGCTAAGCTGGCAAACCCTCTGGAAGAAACGGTAGATAAACCCGTTGAAGCCATAAACAAAAAAAAATTGTTTATTATAACCGCAATTCTTTTTCTGGCATTTCTCGTTTTACATTTTGGGATCAATATTTTCAACACAGAACCAACACTGCGTGTTACCGGAAGAATCCTATCACCGTTGAAAAACGATGTGACCGGTAAAGAGATAAAAGTTGTAGGAGAAACAAAAAATGTAACTGCCGATCAATATATCTGGCTGGCCTTTGATAACCTCGAATTTGCCAAAAGCTGGCCAAAGGCACATATCCCGGGAAATATAAAGTTCAGTACCATAGTCCTGGCAGAAGAGTTGAAAGGGGACCAGAGACTGTCCCTGTATCTTTTAAATGAGAAGCTTCATAAACAATGGAAAGAGTGGCAGAGCAAAGAAAAGCCCCTTGGTGTCAGGATGCTGTCGGGAAAGAGACATCTTCATTTCATCAGGCTTTTTTTGGAAAAATAGGGAATGATGTTTTTTGTTTTTCAAGCAATTATGCAATATTTCATGGGAGATTTGTACCATCCGGTGAGGCCAGTGTGAAAGCAACCATTCAATTTTTCAGGTATAATATTCAAGATAGGGTTCGTCTAAAAAAAGCTGACCCAATAGAAGTAATGAAGCTGCTCACACAACGGCACCGGGAAAGTCCTCTAAAAAAAATAGGGTCAGCTTGTTTTAGCTTATAAAATCATGTTTAATTAGCTTGTCGAAACTTAATCCGCTTTTATTGGAACACGGATATCCTCAACTAGTTTCTGAATTTTCTCAGGTGGCTCAGCTGTCAGATTAGAGACAGCATATGCTGCTATAAAGTTAAGAATTGCACCTATAGTACCAAAGGACTGTGGATTAATTCCAAACAGCCAGTTATCCGGAGTGTTCGGTAACATATTTGTACCCTTAATAAAGAACCAGCCAAGATATATAAAGATATATATAAGAGTGGATCCCAAACCAACCAACATACCGGCGATAGCACCTTTGTCATTGACGCGCTTTGAAAAGATACCCATCATAATGGCCGGGAATATGGATGATGCTGCCAGACCAAAGGCCAGAGCTACCGTCTGGGCCGCAAACCCTGGTGGGTTCAAGCCAAGATAACCGGCTACAATAATCGCACCACCAATGGCAACACGAGAGTACTTCAATTCCTGTTGATCACTAATGTTAGGCATTAACCAGCCTTTTAAAACATCATGAGAAATGGCAGAAGCAATGGCGAGTAGAAGCCCTGCAGCAGTGGAAAGGGCTGCGGCGATACCACCAGCTGCAGTTAGCGCGATAACCCAATTGGGCAGTCCTGCAATTTCAGGATTGGCAAGAACCATGATATCCCTGTTTACCGTCACCATCTCATTGCCTTTCCAGCCATAGGATTCAGCATTTTTAAGACCTTTTTCATCATAGTACTGGATTCTACCGTCACCATTTTTGTCTTCAAACTTTAAAAGACCTGTTTTTTCCCAGCTCTTAAACCAGGATGGCACTTTGGCATATTCAATGTTGCCGTCAATACTTCCCACCTCACCGTGTTGAATGGTCTGCATCAGATTCATGCGGGCCATGGCACCAACAGCAGGAGCTGTGGTGTAAAGAACTGCAATAAAAACAAGTGCCCATCCGGCTGATGAACGTGCATCCTTTACCTTGGGGACTGTAAAAAATCTCATAATAACGTGTGGCAACCCGGCAGTACCGATCATCAACGACATAGTCAAAAAGAGCACATTAAGCGTTGACATCTTCTGGGCCGTATACGCCGCAAAGCCTAAATTCACCAGGATGGTATCAAGTTTATCCAAAAGAAAGGTTCCGCTGCCGTCAGCCATGGTACCGCCAAGACCCAATTGGGGAATGGGAGTTCCTGTAAGAGTAAGAGAAATAAAAATTGCAGGAACGGTATAGGCAAAAATGAGAACACAATACTGGGCTACCTGGGTATTGGTAACCCCTTTCATTCCGCCGAAAACCGCATAGATAAATACGATGGTCATACCTATATAAATTCCATTTGCATAAGAAACATCAAGGAATCGGGAAAAGACAACACCAATACCCGTCATCTGTCCGATAACATAGGTGACTGATGCGGTAACAAGACAGATAACACCAACCATTCTCGCCGTGTTAGAGTAATATCTTTCTCCAATAAATTCTGAAACAGTAAATTTTCCAAATTTTCTAAGATAGGGTGCCAACAGCATGGCAAGAAGACAGTAGCCGCCAGTCCATCCCATTAAATAAACAGATCCATCATACCCTAAAAAAGCGATGAGACCGGCCATACCGATAAATGATGCTGCAGACATCCAGTCCGCGCCAGTGGCCATACCGTTTAAAACAGGATGAACGCCTTTGCTGGCAATATAAAAGTCACCTGTATTTTTGGCTTTAGATCTGATTGCAATATAAATATAAAGAGCAAAAGTCGCTCCAACAACAAGAAACGTCAATACTTTCAAACTCATTTTCTATCTCCTTTTAGTTTTGGTCAATCTTTAGTCTTCTTCAACGCCAAACTCTTTGTCCAATTTCCCCATCCTGCTAGAATAGAAAAAAATCAAAGCCACAAAGATGTAGATGGACCCTTGCTGCGCGAACCAGAACCCTAACTTGTACCCCCCTAGAGAAATCGCATTTAGAGGATGAACTAAAATAATTCCAAATCCAAAAGAAACAACAAACCATACGATCAGACATTGGACTACTAACTTAACATTTCTTCGCCAGTATTCCTCCCTTGACTTTTCACTCATGAATTTTTCCTCCTTATTAATAAGTTTTCAAACACCATTCATTAATACAGCAATAACTGTTCCAAAAAAGGTTTGAAGTTCAAACCTGCGTGTTCTCGCTCTTTTTGAAAATAACAAAAAAAATTATGTGTCCGATACTAGGGCAAAGGGTGCTCAATAATGAACAATCAACGAACTTTTTTAAATTGAAGAATTAGCATATTGCAAAATAACAAATAAATCTTAAGCACAAGTATAAAATTGACAGAGCCAGTCTCAATGCATCCCGTATAAATATAGTAGCAATCTAACCTCAATTAACATTCAGGTGACCCTATGAAAAATTCTATATACTCTCTTCTTTTTTTATTCCTTGGAATCGCTTGTACCATCCCTTATTATTTTGAATCCCCTTCTATGTATTACAAGACCGGGATCGACAAATTCTTGCTTAGGAGTGAAAAAATAGACCCTGACCATTCTGAGGTCAGATTTCATAAATTTTTTATCCCCTCAATTTTATTAATTCTATTTGTACTATTGCAACGAGCATGCCACTAAATAGAAGATTGACAACCGGTTATAATATAAGGGGAAATTTGATTTTTCTTAAAAAAGTTAAACTCGATTATTTTTGCAATCTTGCAATAAGTATGTAAAAATATTGCAGTATTACAGTAAACTAAACAGGCTTACCTTTAACCCTAAACCAAAGAGAGCCTTTCAAAAGATTATTATGACAACGGCTATATAATCGGCATTTTTTAAAAAATAATATTGTAATCTCCATGTCTTTTTGGTAGCCGTTGAGGTGCTGACTTGTTTGTTAAATATTAATAGTAAACAAAAAAATAGTTGAATACATTGTTAGATTATAAAATTCAGAACAACTTATTACAAAAAGAAACAGCATAATGGCTGATACCTGGCAGAATATCTTTTCTAATTCAATATTTTCCAATTTTAAACAGATCCCTCTTTCCGGGGATGGGTTCAACGCATATCAGATCACCAACAATCTTTTTGTTTCATACAGACCTCGCCACTATGAGCAGACGCTTTCAAATCTGATTGTTGGGCAAGGCGGATTGGGGAATGTGTCTGCGCAGTTAAATCATTCCTTGGAAAATTTAATGCATACAAAAGCGAGTCGAAATCGAGAAGCGGGGAAAATAAAGGATTTTAATAGTTTTGAATTAAGCGTTAACGGACAAATAGTGCGTTGGTATCAATTTAAAAATAAGATTAATGGTACCCCCAAAGAAGGAATCGTATGGGCCAAAAAGCGTGCGGACAAACTTGAGATCTTTATTACCAAGAATCTTGTTGATCTTTTTAATTTCAACTACACTGAATTTGATGAAAGAAAAAATCATCTACAGAAAACATCATGGCATGAAGACGATGAACTAATCCTCCTCTCAAAAGGGATGTCTCCAAAAGATGCGCATCAGAAGATGGAAGAGACGCTTCCGCTTGCACCGATCTGGATGGCAAATATGGAGGAGGAGCCCAAAAGTGTTATTGAAAGAGTTAAGCGATTAAAATCTTTTGTAAAAACACCCGAATTAGTTCGCAGCTCTTATCATTCCTCATTAAAAGATCAAAAAGAGATTGATGAATTTACCTTATGGCTCACAACACATAGTGGTATTACAGTGTGCCGTAAACAGGATGCGGATTATCGTGAGTTTTTAATGAATGCCCTATGCTGGTTTTTTGACTGTTACTTTAGAGCAAGGGGTAAATATGATAAGCCCCATATTTTACCGCCAGTGACCTTTAGAGATACCAATTTTTACTTTGTATATATTGATGGCTATAAGGGTGTCCAACAATATTGCGGTAGTGGTATTATGACTATTACGGTTAAACTGCCACCTGAATATGAAACAGCAAGATCTTCATTTGCCAATGCAGGCATTAATTTGAGTATAGAAGGTGATGGGTACAGGAATATTGTCTATCCAAAAGAAGATGCTAGATTCTTAAGATTACTCCATAAGGTCGGCACCATAAAAATTATTAATTTCATGGAATCAAATGCGTCTATTGATAGCGAAGAATCAAAACGATATTTCTTATTGCACTCTGCTGATATCAAAAAATATTTAGGCGAAAAAGCATATCAGCTTATGCAAAAAATACTCTTCACACTTGATGAAGGGTATTTGGATTGGAATAGAAGAGAACGAATGAGTCAAAATTTCATGAACTATATCTCAACTTGGTTGATTGACCATATAAGGGAATTTGAGAACTATAATCTTTGGCAAATGAAAGTTATTCGAAAAGCAGGGATACTCATAGAACAAGAAAAAAAGAATGTCAAAGAAGAATTAGTTGATGATGAACTAAATGATGATAAAACAAAGGCCCAAAAACTTTCAGAAATTGAACAGCGAAGAATTGTCAAGAATGCTGCACTCAGATATGGTAAAAGAGCATGGGCTGAAGTAAAGCATGCTTTAAAAATGGAAAATTTGAAGAAGGGACAAAATCCAAATAAACTATTAAAAAGAACATTAACCATTGCAGAAGAAAAAGCGCTAATTAAGCTTTATCAGGATTTCAACAATGGGTTTGCCTTAGATGTATTGATCCTTGAATCGAGAAGCCGTTTGAGAAGCTATGTAAACTCAATTGCCGAGTATCGTCCGATTTTTAAAAAACACCTTTTTGATTTATTTGGAGTTGCCGAAGAAGTAATGCTTAAAAATGCTGATGAATACGATCTAAAATATAATGTGAAATTTATTTCGTATGTAAGGGGTAAAGGAGACGTCAAAGGAGAATTAATAAAATATGTCATCGCACAAGGTCACATCACACAACATTACATTTATATTTTAAAGACCATACATGAAATAGAAAGCATGTTTTATCAAGAGAAAGGATATTATCCTAAATCATATGAAGAACTTTTGTCGTTTGATCCAGAATTCACTGAAAAAACAAAAATTACGAAAATCACATATAAGAATGCCATATTATTACGATCTGACAAACATGTTTCTTTGACAGAACGACATAGTTCGGGCGGTGGAGATAAGCGGTTGTGGCAAGATTTTATTGAAGACGAAATGGATCATTCACACACAAAGATAGAGTTATATGAACTGATTCTTATCGCTTTTCAGCTGCTATACAACCATGACGATTTGGCCAAAAGCCTAAAAAAAGACCGGGATTATGAATTTGTATGTTTGCACAATGGTTTTGATCCTCAAACAGGCATTATTCATAAACCAACAAACTTGGCTGCCATTGGCCGGGCCAGTGGACTTTCAAGAGAACGACCACGGCAAATTGCATCAAAATATACTCAGACATTAAAAGGTATTATGCTTGGACTGATGGATGTGACAAAAGCTGTATCAACAGAAAAGGAAAAGATGGGGCTAACCCCACTCGACCAGGATAAGGGATAACCCCAAATCTCTGGTCAAGAATACCATTTAATTTTCATAGGAAAATCTAATTGACAAGATCGAGGTTTTCTGACAAGCTCCGCAATGGTATAAAAAACAATTTTAGGCTGTAATTATAAAGGTCAGGAACGCGCCATGATTATTGGAATAGATGTTGGCGGAACAAATACGGATGCTGTTCTTTTAAGTAACAACAGTATAGAAAAAAAAGTTAAAGTATCTACAGATTCTGCAGATCTTTTTCATACAGTTCTTGCCTGTTTCACAAACCTGTTGGACGGCATCAATCCAGAAGAAATAAAACGAATTGTTATTTCAACGACACTGACAACCAACGCAATTGTCCAACAGAATATGAATCCTGTTGGAATGATTGTTTCAGCAGGTCCTGGGATTGACCCCACTAATTTTAAAACCGGAGAACATTATTATTGTGTTACCGGATCCATCAATCATCGAGGAAGAGAAAAAGCCCCGGTGAACAAAATGCAAATCGAAGATATTGCCAAAAAAATGAAAAAGGATGGGATTGAATATGTTGGCGTTGTCAGCAAATTTTGTGTTCGAAATCCCAGCCATGAAATTCTTATCAAACGAATTTTGAATAAATTCTTTAAAAAAGTATTCTTGGGGCATCATGTATCAGGGAACCTGAACTTCCCTCGTAGGATTGCTACAACTCATTTAAATGCAGCTGTTTTCTCCCTTCACAAATCATTTTTTGAAGCGGTTCAGCAATCTCTTAAAGAAAAAGGAATCACCGCTCCCATCCAAATTCTCAAGGCAGATGGTGGAACGATGTCCCTTGAATCTTCATTGTCTTTCCCTGGTCAAACTGTGCTATCCGGACCCGCTGCAAGCATTCTGGGAGCAATTCCATATGCCCCTGAAAAACAAGATGCGATTGTGCTTGATATCGGAGGTACCACATCAGATATCGCTTTCCTGGTTGATAAAGCACCATTGCTTGAGCCTGTGGGAATCCGAAGAGGTCAATATAAAAGTCTGATCAGGTCTCTTCTAACAGACTCAAAGGGTATTGGCGGAGACAGCACTGTACGGGTAAAGGATAAAGAATGGATTATTGGTCCTGACCGGCAGGGACCCGCCATGGCTTTTGGCGGATCTGAGCCCACTCCGACAGATGCATTAGTTGTCTTGGGATTGATGAATGAAGGCGACCAGGAAAATGCTAAAAAAGGTATTCACAAAATTGCCCAAGAGATGAATTTACCAGATGCGGAAGCTGCCGATCAAATATTTAAAAAATGTTGTTCTATTATATTGAAGAAAACCTTTGAAATGATAGATAAACTCAATTCGAAACCCGTATATACGGTCCATGAATTTTTAGAGGGATATAAAATAAGTCCAAGAAAAATCTTACTGTTAGGTGGTCCTGCCTTATATTTTGCTAAAAAGATAGAAGAGCTCTATCACATTGAAACAGTTGCAGTGCCAGAATCATCTGTGGCCAATGCCATTGGTGCCGCCCTTGCCAGGACCACTTGTGAAGTCTCCTTAAATGCAGATACAGAGCAAGGTATAGTAACCGCTCATGAAGAAGATTTTGCAGAGCCCATTTCCAAAACTTATTCTGATGATGACTTAATGGAAGCCGCCTATACCCTCCTTAAGGAAAAAGCCATGAATTCAGGAGCAGATCCAGATAATTTAGATGAAGTGGAAGTAGTTGAATTTCAAAAATTCAATATTGTCCGAAATTTTTCACCTAGAGGAAAAATATTTCGAACCAAAATGCAGCTCAAACCTGGTCTGATCAAAGGTTTTGAAGATGTTTTGCAATAATTTCTAAGAGGGCGAGATGTTAAAAGCAACAAATAAAACAGGGCTTGTATTCTTTCCTGCATTTGACTGGGCCATTGATCCGACCCACCCGGAAAGAGAAGAAAGGCTTTTATATACCCAGGATCAGGTGACCGAAGAAGGCGTATTTGATATCAATGAGATTCTTGAATACAAGCCCGAGATTGTTAAAGCCCAAGATATCAGGCGCGCACATTTCTGTGTACCGGATGAGAAAACGATTGCGACTGAATCCCATCTCATTAGTGCTGGAGGCGCAAAAGCAATTGCAGATGCTGTTCTTAATAAAGAAGTCAAAAATGGATTTGCACTCGTTCGCCCTCCTGGACATCATTCTATGAGAGTTTCTCATGGAGGGAGAGGATTTTGCCATATTAACATCGAAGCCATCATGGTGGAATATATCCGATCTCAGTTTGGTGTTAAAAAAATTGCGGTGGTTGATACTGACTGTCATCACGGGGATGGATCAAATGACATCTTCTGGCATGATCCTGATATCTTATTTATTTCCCTTCATCAGGATGGAAGAACCATGTACCCCGGTTCAGGATTCCCTGGTGAATTAGGCGGTCCAAACGCAAAAGGTTCAAACTTGAACATACCGCTTCCACCCGGCACATCCACAGAAGGGTATCTATATGTGATTAAAAATTGTGTATTACCTGTATTAGAAGAATTTAAACCCGATCTAATTGTTAACTCAGCCGGGCAGGACAATCATTATACCGATCCATTGACCAATATGAATTTTTCAGCCCAAGGATATGCTAAGCTGACCTCTCTTTTAAAACCCGATATTGCTGTTCTTGAAGGGGGGTATTCCATCGAGGGCGCCCTTCCCTATGTAAACTTAGGCATTATCCTTGCCATGGCAGGCTTAGATTATTCAGGCGTTATTGAACCAGACTTTAACCCTGAGGCTTTAAAGCAATCGGTCAGTATAACAGATAAAATTAAAAAAACGACAGATCTGGTCAATTCCTATTGGCATCAAAAAGAGGAGTTAAGACAACAGTCGGGAATACATGGTGATTTTCAGGTCAGACATCGGGAAATCTTTTATGATACTGATAATATTTTTGAACAACAAAAAGAAAAAATAAGAATCTGTAGAGATTGTGGCGGAAGTTTTGAAATTGATTCCAAAGCAACTCCGGGGCATCATATTCTTGCTGTTCATATCCCCATCAATGCGTGTAGTGAGTGTATTGATGCCGGATATAAATTCTTTGAAAGTGCAGACAAAAATAAATTTGAAAAAGTCTTTTTACAGGACAGAACTAAAGACACCTACGAAATAAAGTGACACTTAGATCCCTTAGTTTTAAACACCAATACAGACACTTTGAAATAAGATCCTTTGTGATTCAAGCCATTAGGGATTTTTTTTCTGACAATGGGTATCTTGAAATTGATACTCCCATCAGATGCCCTTCTATTATTCCAGAAGCCCAGATTGATCCTGTCATTTCAGAAGGTCAATACCTTCAGGCATCTCCCGAACTTTGTATGAAACGATTGTTATCAAAAGGATTTGATAATATATTTCAGATTTGTAAGTGCTTTAGAAAAAATGAAAGAGGCTCACTTCATCTACCTGAATTGACATTACTGGAATGGTATACAAAAAATACGACTTATCTTGATTTAATGGATCAATGTCAAGAGCTAATTCGATTTATTGCTCTAAGACTTAATATTGGCGAACGCATCATATATCAAGATAAAATAATTCGTTTGGATAAAAAATGGCAGAAAATTACTGTTAATAAGGCCTTTGAGCTTTATGCTGGCAAATCTGTGCTTGCCTCGATAGAGGACAACAGTTTTGATGAAATTATCAGCTTTCAAATTGAGCCCCACCTTGGCAATCGAACGCCTGCATTTTTGTATGATTACCCAGCAAGTCAATCATCATTAGCAAAACTATTAAAAGACAATTCGGCTTATGCCCAGAGATTTGAATTTTATATGGCCGGAATTGAGCTTGCTAATGGGTTCTCAGAGCTGACCGATCCTGTTGAACAAAAGCAACGATTTAATAAAGAGAATCACATTCGAATGTCACAAAACAAACCGCCTATCCCTATTCCGGAAATTTTCCTGACTGATCTTGAATCTATGCCAGATGCTTCAGGTATTGCTTTGGGTATTGACAGACTTGTTATGCTTTTTTGCAATACAACATCTATCGATAACGTCGTGGCATTTACACCCGAAATGCTTTAGAAATGATTTTATTTCTTGCTGTGTTTTTCAATTTTCGTTAAACTATAAATTATTCCATATTATATTATTAACAAACTGCCAATCGTTAATTAAGGTAAAATTTTGGACAACAAGCCCTCAAATGAAAATTCTCATAATATTAATCTTCAATTAGAGAAGCAAATAGACATACTCAAATATGCTGAAAAAATAAATTATACACTTTTTGATATCTCAAATGCAGTAAATTCAACCCACAATCTTGAAGAATTATATCAATCCATCTACGACTCACTTAACAAGTTAATGCCTTTGCCAAATTTTTTTATTGCCATTTATGATAACAAAAACAAAACGATTAATTTTGAATTTTTCGTTGATGAATATGATGATGATTTTTCCATAATTGAAAATTTAGAAGCCCCGAACTGCTTGACTGGTGAAGTCATACTTGCCAAGCGGCCTTTGTTCTTAAAAGAAAACATGCTCTGCGAAAGAGCCGAAAAAAACAGGATTATCGGCACAATCCCTAAAGTCTGGCTTGGCGTTCCTCTGATCATACAAGAAAAAGTTATCGGCATTATTAGCGTCCAAAGTTATACAGACCCTGACTATTTTTCGCACAAACATCTTGAAATTCTCATTTCCGTTTCCGATCAAATTGCTATTGCCATAGAAAGGAAACAAATTCTTGATGCCTTAGAAAAAAAAGAAAAAACTTTAAGCCTCATTACAGGTAGCACCAGTTCTATTGTCATTATTGTTGATTCACAAGGCGCATATGAATTTGTCAACCCTGCCCACAAGCGTCTTGGGTATGAATACAATGACCTTAAAAATATATCTTTTTTTGATCTTATTCATTCCCAGGACATAGAAAAGCTTATGCTTTTTCTTGAAAAAGGCATGGCAGGAAGCGCTTTCCATATTTCTCTGGTATTCAGGATTAAAGATAAAGCCGGTATTTTCCACCGCCTCGATGGAACCTTTGATTTAATAAGGAATGACGACGGGTTTATGGAAAAAATCGTTTTCATTGGTGAGGATATATCAGATAAGAAGAAAGCACAAAAGGCTTTACACGAAAGCGAAGAAAGATTCAGCCTGATTTTTGATACCAGCCCAGACTCAATTATTATTACAAATCTTGAACTCGGCACAGTCTTTGCTGCAAATAAAGCATTTATCGAACTTTCCGGGATGAAAAAAAATGACATTATTGGAAGGTCAGCCATAGACATTGGTATCTGGAAAAATAATGAGCAACGCGTTGATTTTATATCAAATCTAAAAGAAAAAGGCTTTTATGATAATCTTGAAGCGAACCTCTTTTTGAATAATAAAAAAATTTCCACTCTTGTTTCGTCAAGGTTGCTGGAATTAGAGGGTTCATCCCATATCATTTCAATTATTCGTGATATATCTGACAGAAAAGAGCTTGAAGAACAGCTTCTTCAACGTCAAAAAATGGACTCAATCGCCACCTTATCCGGTGGTATTGCCCATGATTTTAACAATTTGCTCTCAGGAATTATGGGATACCTTGAGCTTTTGAGTTTTCATCAGAAAAATCTTTCGGATAATCAAAAAGACAATATTGCCAATGCATTGATTTCTTCTAAAAGAGCAGCAAAGCTCATTAGGCAACTGCAAACATTAACAAACTCTAATACTTCTGACCCAGAAAGCGTTGATGTTAATAGGGTCGCTTCAGATGTTTTCAACATTTTAGAACAAACAACAAACCCACAAATTGAGAAAAAAAATGAACTTGTGGAAAATCAATTTTTTATTGATGGATATGAAGATGAGCTTCATCAAGCTTTTATGAACCTTGGTATGAATGCCATACAGTCCATTGAAACAAAGGAAGATCTTTCTAACGATTCTATCCGGATATATGTACCACAAGATACTTGCGATGATTCTCAGACAACTTCTATTTCAAATTCAGAGTATTTACATCTTTGCTTCCAAGATACCGGTTGCGGCATGGCCCGTGAAGTAAAGAAGAAAGCGTTTGACCCTATGTTTTCTACTAAAAAAACAGGAGGCCGAAAAGGCCAGGGCCTTGGACTTGCATTGGTATATTACATTGTCACTAAAAAACATGGGGGGTCCATTGACATTGAGACAAAAGAGGGGGAAGGAACGACTTTTCATATTTATTTACCTATTGCCAAAAAGGCAGCAAAAATACCCCAAAAAGACAACACAATAAAAGCGGAATCTAAAACAATCTTAGTAATTGAAGACGAAGATATGGTAAGGGATATGGCTGTAAAAGCTTTGAAATCTTTTGGATACAATTCACTTGAAGCCACTGACGGGAAAATGGGAATTGGTATCTATAAAAAAAACCATCATTCAATTGATGCCGTTCTTTTGGATATTATTATGCCTAAAATGTCAGGAACCGAGGCATTTAAACAGATGTTGGAAATAAACCCCCATGTCAAGGTCATTATCGCTTCCGGGCATATCACCAACCAGGATCAAAAGAAGATGTTTGCCAAGGCCTCTGCCTATCTTGACAAACCCTATCAAATTATGGAATTAAAGCAGGTCTTGCATGCTATTTTAGAGTAAGGCTAAAAATCTTAGTATTGAATGACTCACTTCCTGATTTCTTTTTTTACGAAAAAAAACATAATGAAACACCCTATGGCAAAGGATGCCATTGATAGATAGAGTTCACTCCCTATCTGCGGGAATTCATTTATATTCGTATAAACCCTGACATTCTCAACAATACATATTATTCCATCCCTTTTGATGTATTGTTGGACCATAATAATGCTTTTTTTAAAAGGCCAGAGAGCATATAAAGATCCTGCCATCAACCCTATGAGAAAAGCCATTGTGGCGTTGTAATACCTTTTTAATATAGCACTAACAAGCCTTGCAAATAACAGCCCTCCTAAAATAATACCTATTGAAAAACACCCCAAGAAGGCCAAATAATCCAAATTTAATGTCTTTAGTCCGGAAATGGCAGAAACGACTTCAAAATATGCGCCAAGCAGAATAAGGACTAAAGATCCACTTACCCCGGGAAGGACCATGGCAGAAATCGATAGGGCGCCACAAAACGAGGCATAAGCATACTCTTCAAAAGTATATTTCCCCGTAAAAGAAAATGCCTTGGATCCTTTCTTTTTTTCATCAAGAACTTGCACCTTTGAATATTGGTGTTGATAAAGTTCTGATTTCATTTTTACTTTTTCATAAGGGTTGACAGCTATTGTCACATAAATTGTAGAAACAGCTCCCAATAAGAAAAATAGAATCAGATGAGGCTTTTTATCTGTCAACATTCTTACAGGAATAATCATTGAGATGAGGATTAATCCAAAAAACAAGGCATAGGTAATAGAGAAATGATAAACAATCAAATACTTCATCAAGCTTGAAAGTGAAAAAATGGCAACCACTGCACCAACAATCAACTTAAAAAGAAAAATGAAATCGTTGTCTTTTAAAAATGCTTTGAAATTTACAAAATTGTTTGCTTTGTCAGTCTTAAAAACAATCTTTATTATACTGGTTAAAACATATAGGATATTGGTTTTGTTAATATTATTCAAAATGGCAAAAACGCGTTCATACATTTTAAAAATGAGGAGAAATGTGCCACCTGAAACGCCAGGGATGATATTTGCTGTTCCCAGGCAAAATCCAATAAGAAGTTCTTTTATTAATGAGGGTTGTTCAATACCTTTTTCCATCCGTTTTTTAAGGCCTACTCATCCCAGCCGTGCTGGCCAATTAATTTTACAAACCTGCATGCACCAAGGTTGGTTGTTTTAATACCATCTTTGGTCTTCTCTAACCGTATTAATTCCTGAGAGAAATTACCCCCTACCGGCATAACAAGCCGCCCTCCGATTGAAAGTTGGTCAATCAGTGGTGTGGGTATCTGCTGCCCCCCCGCTGTAATGATAATAGCATCAAAGGGACTTTCCTGTTTCCATCCCTGGGTTCCGTCCGAGTATTTTGTAACAATATTATGATATTTGAGCGAATCAAATAATTTTCTTGTCTGTAAAAAAAGCATATTATTTCTCTCAACCGTATAGACTTTATACACGATCTGGGCCAAAACAGCCGCCTGATATCCTGAGCCGGTACCGATCTCAAGAACTCTTTCGTTACCTTTTAGCTCAAGGCTTTGGGTCATTTCTGCTATAATATAAGGTTGCGAAATTGTCTGTCCCTCTCCAATGGGAAGCGGAAAATCTCCGTAAGCACTGTCAATAAGGGCTTCGCTAACAAATAAATGCCTAGGCACCTTGGACATTGCCTGAATAACCAATGGATCAGTTATTCCCCGTGAAACAATCTGTTTTTCGATCATTGTTTGACACAAACGAGCAAATTTTTTAGATTCGTCTTTCATGACCATCTTCATACCAGCAACTCGTAGGTCCGTCAAGAAGATACAGCCTTTGGGTATCTTAGGGTTCACTAAAAATAAATTACAAATTTTGGGAGTTGACTCGCCGATCCGGCAAGGCTTGAAAACTTAGATATATATGAATATGTCGTGTTTTCACAACACAGTCGGACAGGATGAATCGGCTTCCAAAATGTAAAGTTATTTTTGAGTGAGCCCTTAGAATCTTATCTTGATTTTTATCTTTAAGATCAGTATTTATACTCTCATGAGCAAACTCAAACAAATTGCTATCCTGCTTATTATTTCCTGTTTCATTTTTACTATTGGTGTCGTAGGATTCATGGTGATCGAAAAATGGAATTTTCTTGACGCAGCCTATATGACCGCCATCACTGTGAGCACAGTCGGATTTATGGAGGTGCATGAAATAAGTTCTAATGGAAGAATATTTACCATCATAATGATATTCGCCGGTGTCGGCTATTTTCTTTATATTGCAGGAGTTATCATACAATCTATCGTGGAAGGTGAAGTACAATCAATTTTAGGGAGAAAAAGATTGGATAAAAAAATCAGTAAATTGAAAAACCATTATATTGTATGCGGATACGGGCGTATTGGAAGAGTATTATGCCAACTAATAAAAGAAGAGCTAAATGACATTGTTGTAATAGAAAAAGATGACACGCTTATTGATACAATAGAAAAAGATAAAATGCATTACCTCCCTGGAGATGCGTCTGATGAAGACCTCCTGGAAAAAGCGGGCATTAAAAGCGCCTCTTTTCTAGTTGCGGCCCTTGGCACGGATACTGCCAATGTATTCCTTGTTTTAACAGCTAGACAGCTTAGTCCAGATATTTTTATTATGGCCCGGGCTAGTAATCCTGACGTGAGAAGAAAACTCATGGTAGCCGGTGCAAATTTGGTTGAATCTCCCTATGATACTGGCGCCATCTCTATGGGATTAAAACTATTAAGACCCAGTGTCAGCAGTTTTCTTGACGTTGCCTTATCCAGAAAAAGAGAAGCCATTCAAATTGAAGAGCTTTATATCCCAAAAAGTAGCAAGTATACCAATGTTGCATTAAAAGATTCTGGCATTAGGCAAGATTTCAATCTCATCATTATATCCATAAAAAAAGCTTCGGGAGAAATGCTTTTTAATCCTCATTTTGAAACATTGATAGAGCCCCAGGATACCGTTATTGTTATGGGAAAAACACCTGAATTAAGGCAATTTTCTAAAGCGATCAACCCTGAAAAAAAATAAAAGGGCAATTCCTGTTGTAATTTTTTTTAGAAATGGCCCTTAAAATTTTATCTTGAGTCTAATTTTATCTTAGCTATATTTTATAAATCACCCGTTTATCTGTAATAATAATATCAACTGTAAATTTTCTTGATTCCATCTGGATCTGATCAACGACCTGTTCTTCATAAGCAAGAGAAACTTTTCTGCAAGTTTCAGGAAGTTTTGTAATCATCTTGGTATAAAAATTATTACCAAAACCTATCCTACCGCCTTTGTCATCAAACGCAAGTCCCGGAATAATTGCGATGTCAATATCATCTAATGATATCTTTTTACATTTTTCAATATCCGGTTCAAGGATATCATCATCACTCATGACAAGATCTTTATTGTAATTGCTTATTTTGTATAGGTTAAGCGCATTCTTGGCATCTGTAAAAACTGGTAAAGCAAGCTCTTTTTCTATTTGTAATGCTTTTTTAATAATCCCTTCTGTTGGGATTTCATTACTTACCGGTGTATATAAAAAAGCCATCTGGGCTTCCATAAAATTGGCAAATTCAAAAAGCTTGTGCTCAATCTCTTTGTATTTACCAGCAAGTTCCTCTTGAGTAAGGTTCTCCAACCGCTCAGCCACTATTGCTAAATTATTGCTTTTCCCATTCTTTATTTCATCCATTACTTATATTCCTTTTATTACAAAAAAGTTTTAGCAAATATTATACACATGTGCACAATTGTCAACATGCAATAATCATTGACTGTATACACCCCCCGTGGTATCAGGTTACAATTGTTGAAGAATCTTTAATAATAAGAACTTAAGCTATATGAAAGAGGGTTAATAAAAGAAATATGCTGGATTTAAAATATATAAAAAACAATCTGGAACTTGTTAAAAACGGAATGAAAAAAAGAAAGGCAAAAATAGACTTTGCTTCTCTTTTAGAAAATGATGACAAAAGAAAAACTTTACTGCTCAAAATTGAAGAGTTGAGGCATAAAAGAAATGTTGTTTCAGATGACATTGCAAAATTAAAAAAATCAGGCAAAGATGCGACTTCCATTATTGAACAAATGAGAGATGTATCGGAGACAATTAAAAAACTTGATAAAGAACTGTCAGTTATTGAAGAGACCCTTCATGAATTTCTTGTCACTGTACCCAACATCCCTCATGCAGATGTCCCTATGGGCAATGATGATACTGAAAACAGGCTTGAACAGACCTATGGCGATCTAAAGGAATTTAGCTTTAATGCAAAACCCCATTGGGAGATTGGTGAAAATTTAGGTATCCTTGATTTCGCCAGAGCAGCAAAGTTGACCGGTGCAAGATTTCCCCTTTATCTTGGGCTAGGGGCGAGACTTGAAAGAGCACTTATCAATTTCATGCTCGATCTCCATACTTCTGAACATGGTTACACTGAAACCCTGCCCCCCTTTATTGTAAACTCAGCCACTATGACTGGAACCGGCCAATTACCTAAATTTGAAGAAGATCTTTTCAAACTAAAAGGGTTGGATTATTATTTAATTCCAACTTCTGAAGTCCCTATGACCAACATTTACGCCAATGAAATTATTGATGAATCAATACTACCGTGTAAATTTACTGCCTATACACCATGTTTCAGGTCAGAAGCCGGATCATATGGAAGAGATACTAAAGGGTTAATCAGGCAACACCAGTTTAATAAAGTTGAATTAGTAAAATTAACAACCCCTGAAACCTCTTTTGATGAACTTGAATCCTTACTTGCCAATGCAAAGAAAATTCTTGAACTTCTCGAACTACCCTATCAAATTGTGACACTTTGTACCGGAGATTTGGGTTTTTCGGCTACCAAAACCTATGATATCGAAGTTTGGATGCCTGGCCAAGATGATGGAAAAGGAAAATATAGGGAGATCTCTTCTTGCAGCAATTGCCTTGATTTTCAGGCCCGGCGAGCCGGTATCCGGTTCCGAAGAAAAGATAAGAAGAAGCCGGAATTTGTCCACACATTAAATGGATCTGGCTTGGCAGTGGGTAGAACATTTGCTGCCATATTGGAGAACTATCAACAAGCTGACGGATCTGTTATTATCCCTGATGCGCTAATCCCTTACATGGCTGGACAAAAGGTTATTAAAAATGATGCTTGATTTTTTTCCCGAAGACGTAAAGCCTCATCTCATTCCAGAAGCCAAAGGGGAGTTGTATTATGAATGTTTAGGATGTTCTGCGCAATATCCTATTGAAAAATTATTATATGTGTGTCCTAAGTGTAACCAGGTTTTACTTATCCATGACCGGAACATAAAAAATTTACAAAAAATTCCTGGTTCTGTCTGGCAAAAAATTTTTGATTTTAGAAAAATGCTCAAAACACCTGCACTAAAAGGAATATACAGGTACCACGAATTTATTGGGTCCTGCATTCCATTAGAATCTATCATTTACCTGGGTGAAGGCCATACACCTGTTGTTGAAGCCAATGAAACACTCAAAGAAATGGTAGGAGTTTCATTTTTCTATAAAAATGATGGACAAAATCCAAGTGCTTCGTTTAAAGATCGTGGGATGGCCAGTGCATTGTCAAGTATTAAATATCTGATTGATCAAGACCTTGTGTCTGATGTTATTGCTATTTGTGCATCCACAGGTGACACATCTGCTGCTGCTGCACTCTATGCATCATATCTTGGCCCTTTAATTAAATCCGCTGTTCTTTTACCGCATAAAAAGGTAACTTCTCAACAATTATCTCAGCCCTTGGGAAGCGGCGCTCAAGTTTTTGAAATCCCAGGAGTTTTTGATGACTGTATGAAAATTGTAGAAAACTTATCATCTCAGTATTCTGTTGTGCTTTTAAATTCAAAAAATGCCTGGCGTATTTTAGGTCAGGAATCCTATTCATATGAAATCGCCCAGGATTTCGATTGGGACATGAAAAATAAAACAGTGGTTGTCCCCATTGGGAATGCTGGTAATATTTCCGCTGTAATGAACGGATTTATTAAATTTTATGAAGCCAATATCATTAATGATTTACCAAAAATTATTGGGGTTCAATCAGAACATGCAGACCCTGTTTTTCGATATTATCTTGAACCCGATGAATCAAAAAGGCAATTTAAACCTGTTGATACAAAACCAAGTGTTGCACAGGCTGCAATGATCGGAAATCCAGTATCAATGCCCCGAGTCATACAGATTGCAAAAAAATATAACTCGCTGGCTGGCTGTCAGCATGTCTTCTTTGTTCAGGTAACAGAACAATCCATCATGGATTGGCAACTTTTGGCCAATAAAAATGGACATATCGTATGCACTCAAGGAGGCGAATGCCTGGCCGGACTTGTAAAAGCTTTTAAAAACAATATTGTTACAAATAAAGAGACTGCTATTCTTGATGCCACAGCACATGCCATTAAATTTTCAGAATTTCAAGATCTTTATTTTAAGGCCAAAATACCAAAGGACTATAAAATAAAACCAAATCCTGGTAATATTAATCTACCCTCTTTGATATTACCTGATAACCCTGAGTTGGCACCCTCTCAAAAAAAACGTCTGGGAGAAAAAGATTTTCAAAAATTTGTAAAAGATATTTCTGATAAAATTGCCAATAAGCTCAATTTAAAAGTCTCTTAATATTTTATGAAACAATCTACTTTTTTTAAAATATTTGCACTTACCACCTTCTACTTCTCTGTCTTTGTTATGAGTCCCTTTTTACCTTGTGGTGACGCTAAGGGTATTAAAACTTCATACAAACGTTACTCAATTTTTAATTATAAAAATGAGGACGTTTTGTGCGAACCATACATTGTTGACAAAGATGACTGGCTATATAAGATTTTTAGAAAAAAAGGAGAAATCTCAGAAAAAGATTTTCCCCATTTCTTAATTATTTTCAAAGAAATCAATCCTAAAATAAGTAATATTGATGCAATTGAGCCTGGTATTCAAATCCTAATTCCATTAAAAAAGATAGAAAAAGAAGACTACGATCAAAGCACGCCGGGTAGTGTCGATGTGCCTGTCATTGAATTTTCAACACTCCCCGAAGATCTAGACCTGACACCATTTATAAAAGAGCATAAAATCAAAAAAAATGAAAATATATCAAGCCTTATTGATAAGGATTTTTTAAATAAAAGTGGTGCAATATCTAAAGAAGGACTAAAAGCATTTCACTTAGCAAATCCAAATATAAAAAATATTAATATTGTATATGAAGGAGCAGATATTTATCTACCTGATCCATCTATAAAATCGCAGCCTTGGTTCCAGTCTTTTTTATCCGGGAACCCGCCGCAAGATGAAACCCAAGAGACAAAACAAGAGGTTAAGCAATATAAAGTTGAGGCTTTTAAGCTATTACAATTAAAAAAGTATTCTTCGCTTATTGGCGGAACTCTTTTAAGCCATGGGAAAATGTATTTCCCCGAGAATAATAACTCCAGCCAGGTTCTTGATTTATCATCTGTACCAATTATTGAAACCGACGATGGTTCCAAAATACTTATTATTTCAGGTGAAAATGTTAATGACGAGTTATTAAAAAGCGCCCAGGCCTATTGGGAGGATTTGAAAATTCAATTGCTGTCAGAAACAATTGACAATTTGAAAGATACCCTTAAAAACAATAAACTACCCAAAAAAATTAATAAAACCTATAAGAACAATAAATTAATTGAAATACTTCTCTCACAGACAAAGTATACCTATATCCCAAATGCGAAAATACCGTTTACATTAAATAATATCAATCTTGAAGCCTCATTTGGTAGAATAATTAGAGAAGATAGTACAGATCTTTTGATCAATTTTGGAAATGTCTATGGATCCGCATTGGACGTTCTTGAAAAACGAGAATTTAAAATTATTTCTATCACTTCCCAATTACCCCCTATTGAACTTATAAACAAATTATTCTCGAATCTTGGATATTCGACATGGGAAAATCCCTCATTTTTCACGGGAGAAACAGTTGAAAATCTTGATGGTCTTTATGCGGTTAAAGAGCTGGAGAAATTGTTTATTCCAATTGAACCTTTAAGTAGTAATGCTGTAAAATACTTGAAAAAAGAAGAAGTAAAAATCTTAATTACTAAAAAAAAGATATCGGATCAATAAAAGGAAACACCATATGAAAAAAATCGCTTACATATTATTTGCCTCTTTTTTTTTAATTTCGTGTGCATCTAAAAGTACCACTACAAATACAAGGAAAAAACAAGAAATTGCCACTGCGACCCAGAGGGTTGGGGAGGAATACTATAATGCCGGCAAATATACCATAGCGTTAAAAAATCTTCTTGAAGCCCATAAAACGATCCCTGACGATCCCTATCTGAATAACAGCCTGGGGCTGGTTTATATGGCAAAGAACAGATATGATCTTGCACAAAATCATTTTAAAAAAGCATTAAAATTGAACTCAGATTTTAGCCAGGCAAAAAACAACCTTGGTGCGACATATCTTAAACAAAAAAAATGGGCGCTTGCGATTGAATGCTTTGAAGAAGTGTCTGAAAATCTATTATATCCGACACCTGAAATACCTTTGTCGAATATTGGTTGGGCATATTTTCATCAAAAGCTGTTTTCAAAAGCAAAAAAATATTTTAAACAATCTCTGGAAATAAGGCCCAATTTTCTATATTCCATTCATGGGCTGGCATCCATTTACATTGAATCTGGAAAACATGCTCAGGCAATTGGCTTTCTTCATCATAAGCTGAAAAGAAATCCTGGTGCTGCAATCCTTCATTCAGATTTAGCTAAAGCTTATGAAGCAACAAATGAATTTGACAAAGCCAAAAGATCTTGGAATCTCGTACTTAAACTTGTCCCGGAAGATTCACCTCTGGCAAAAGAGGCACAAAAAAAGCTTTACAATTTAGATTAATCTTGTGTTGTAAACGTATTTCTTTTCTGCTCCAGTTGAACAATAGATGGGGTAATAAAAATTAAAAGTTCTGTTCTGTTATCAGTATCTGTATCTGTTCTAAAAAGTCTCCCTAAAATAGGGATTCCGGAAAGGAAGGGGGTTCCGGTTACGCTATCCGTATCGGTTGTTTTTACAATACCGCCAATAACAATGGTGTCATTATTGTTAACTAACAGCTCTGTGGTTGCCGAATTGGTCGAAAGCGACGGGACACCATTTGTAATCGAATCAATATCATTTTTTGTCAAATTAACCGTCAAGCCTATTCTTTTATCCGGTGTAACATGAGGGGTCACATCCAGCAACAGATCAATGCTTTTAAACTTTACAGATGACCCACCTGAGCTATCCCTTTCTAAATACGCATATTCGAGTCCCTGTTTGATACTTGCTTGCTTGTTATCCAATGTGAGTATCCGAGGGGATGAAACAACTTTTACCTCACCTTTTGTTTCAGATGCTGATATTTGTGCATTTAAACTTAAAAATTGAGAGCCTAAAATTCTATAAATATTATAAGAGCCTGTATTAACAGCGCTTGTAAGTGGGCTATTTAAAGCAACTGTGTAATCATGAGGTCTGGGGTTGGTGTCTTTCGTCTGGGCTTGAGTGAGGCTTAATCCAAGCCCCAGGGTTCTTGTAAAATTTTTTGTTACTTCCACGACTTTTGCCTCAATCATGATTTGCGGCGTAACTTGATCCAATTTGAAAATAATTTCCTTTGCCTGATCCACTTTTGCCTGAATATCAGTGATAATAATCATATTTGTTCGCGTATTGACGCTTGCTGTACCCCTTTTTGTGAGGATATCGTCTACATGTGGCTTGATATCTGCTGTTGCATCTGAATAATTAATAGGGATATACTCCGTCACCAAAGGCTCAAGACTTTTTTTCTGTGCCAAAGATTTTTTCTTTGCAGCTATCATTTCCTGTATTAATTTTTCTTCCTTTTTTAATGTTTCCAGGGTTGCTATCCGAATAACGTTTCCTTCTTCTTTCATGCCAAGGCTATTCATCCTTAACACAAGATCAAGAACCTGATCCCAGGGAACAGCATTTTCTAAAGTTAAAGTCACTTTACCTTTGACATTTTTATCGATGGCAAAATTAAGTCCGCCGACGCTTCTGAGTATCCTGAAAACATTTTTAATATCAGTTTCATAAAAGTCCAGTTTTATCTTTTCACCTGTATACTTTTTGGGAGGTCCGAAAATTTCTTCTTCTAGAGTTTTTTCTTTTTTTTCAATGGCCGCCACTTCAATGCCAGCCTTATCCGGCTCACCTTTAGGAGATATTTCTTTTTCATAATTTTGTGCCGCTCCAACCTGAGTTTGAGTACCACTGATCACTTTTTTCTTTGCTTTGGTAAATATGGGTGGTTCTATTCTGGAGGGTTCAAAAAATATTGATATGGTACTTTGATTTTGAACAATTCGGTAAGGTACCTGATCTCTTGTCTCTATCTCAATTTTTGAATTCTTCTTTTTACCCGGAACCTGTATCGGCATTAAGCGTTTTACTGCAGATTTGAAATAATGCGTTAAGATTGGTCGCTTATGGTAGTCCGGTATAATAGTATTATAAAGGTTCAAATAAATTTTACCATTTTTGCCTTGAGTAATGTCATATTTTACTGGGTGATTCGTTTTAACAACAATATCAGAATTCCCATCTTCCATTGCGTTAAACTCAATGTCAGTCATTTTTGCTGTCTTATTTGGAATAATAACAGTTTCTTCAGAGACTAACTGTTCTTTTGATTTTGGTTCTACAGCAGTAGATACGGGTTCAGGTGGTGTACTAACAATTGTTTGAGTTTTTTCTAATGTTCCAAAAAGTGACACGTTTAAAGTATTGTCAGCTTCAGCCACTTCGTAGTTAAGATCTTCTTTTAACAGAATCTCAATTTTTGCAGTCGTCATCTCTTCGTCAGCATATTTTACTATTAGATCACCAATGCTTCTATTTTCTGTTACTTCATTCTTAAAGCTTTCAGCAATTTTAGTTTCTGGAAGATAGATGGCAATTCCAAATGGAAAAGCTTGTTTAATTGAGGTGTAGACTAATTTTTTATTTCCTTGAATCTGAATCTCAATAGTCTGATCATTTTCTTCAATCGTGATGGCACTTATCAGTCTATCTTCCTGATCAACAGCATTTTGGACAGAAGTGTCTGTACCCGGTTGTGTTTGTTCAGCAGTTTTGACATCCTCAGTTTTTTGGGCAACACAGCCGATTAGCAATAACAGCAATAAAAGTATTCCAAATATTCTAACGTTACATTTAATTTTTTCAATTTGAAAAAAAGGCATATTACTCCCCATCATCACTTTTATGAAGTTTTATTTCCTGAACACGCTCTTTGATCCTACCCCTATAATCTTTTACAAGCTCTTTAACCAAAACACTATTTTTCCTGATTTCAGAAACCCGGCCCTCATTTTTCCCGATATATGTTCCGACACTGACCTCATATCCCTTTCCGCTGGCCTCTTCTACCATCGCAATCTGCTTATCTTTCATAATAATAATAGCTACCAGACGAATTTGACTCAATTCAATTTTTTCAAGAGGTGTTAGTATCCTTTTGGGTCTTTTATCAGCAATCGGTTTATATTCTTCTTTATTTTCCTGAAGCAACGGTTTAAAGGGATCAATCTTACCTTGAGAATCATAATGCTCCGTTTTTTCCATTTCTGGTTTTTTTTCTAAAATCTGCTGCTTGTCATCTGTGCCTGGCTCTGATTTTGGTATGGGTTTGTGTTTTTGCTTTAACTCATTCTTTTTAGTTTCTTTTACCGGTTTAGTTTCTTTTACCGGTTTAGTTTGAATAACAGGTTGGGATATCTTTCCGGAAATTACATTAGGAGCCGGTTTCTTTTTTACAGGAGGTGGCTCGTCACATGCAAAAAGTAAGGACAATGAAATAAATGCAAGCGATAATAAAAAAATTTTAATTTTAACCATCATTATAATTTCTTTTTCTCTATTTCTTCTTTCTTTTTCGTTTATTTTTATTAATCTCTTTTTTCTTTTCTACAAACATATAGGTCACTGCCTTGCAACTCATTTCCAATTTTCCACCTTTTTTCTTTTTAATATTCACATTATTGATATTCACTATTCTATTAAGTCTTGTGATTTGAAAGAAAAAATCTGTAATTTGATGATATCGCCCCTCTACCTTAATCGAAACAGGGATTTCTTTATAAAACTCTTTATTAACTTCCTTATTGGGTTGAAACAAATAAAAAGACAGTCCTGCTTTGCTCCCCGCCCTGGAAACACTTGTCAGTAAGGCTGGCACTTCTCTTTTATCAGGAAGCGCTTGCATTGCTTTATTAAACTCTTCTTGAGTTTGGGCCATCATTTTTTCATACTTATTTATCTGGGCAGCTCTCTTCTTATATTTTTTCAGTTTATCCAACTGATTTTGATAAACTTTTTCAACCCTTTTTAATTCTTCATAGTTTGGCAGTAAAACAAAATAAATACTTCCACCACAAAGGATAAGAAACGTTGCAAGGCAAATAAGCAATCGCTGAACTTTTGTGAGGGTCCCGACTTTGTCAAAGAAAAGACTCATCTTTTCTTTTAATTCATCAATTTTGCTTTTTTCTTCGCTCATTTTCTGCCTTGTTTTGGAACCGTTTTTTTCTTAGCTTTTTTCTTAGTTTTTCGACATAGCAATTCAAACGATTTCAACTCAATATTGCCTTTAAACTTTTTCATTTTAGCTGTTCTCAAATCAACTTTGTTAAAAAGCGGTGATCCCTCAAGCTTTTTCATAAAATCAGCTATTGTCGGGTTATCAAAAGCAATTCCTTTGATAATGACCGTGTTATTATCTGTTTTAAAACTTTCAAGCCACATTCTTTCGGGAATAATAAGATTCGTCATTCCATCAAATAGTATTAGCTGCTTTTCTCTTTGCCCCTCCAATGACTTAACAATAGCAAGTTTGTCTTTAAGGACTTTTAAATCCTTTTTAATTTTTGCTACCCGATCTGCCTTTTCCTTATATTTTGAAATCTGTTGTTTTACTTGTTTTGTGTTTTCTTTTACTATTAAAATCTTTTGACTGACCATTCTGTGTATACCAAAAAGTGCTGCGCAAACGAGTAGTATTAGCAGTAAGAAAACAGATATCTGTCTTCTTATGTTTTCTTTTTTTCTAGCAACTCTGAATGGTAAAAGATTGATTCTTATCATTTATCATCAATTCTTCGTAGCGCGAGTCCAATAGCAATAGGTGCCAAAGGACCTGCTTTGGTTATAAAAGAGTCTGGGAATTTTTTCTCATTAACAATAAAACCTTCAAACGGATTAATGATTGACACATCTGCTTCAAGTTCTGATAAAAGGCTGTCTTTAAAACCTTCTACAAAGACGCCTCCGCCACTTAGTACTACATTTTCAACATCCTCATCATTGACTCCTGATTGATATGTATTGACAACCTCACATATTTCAGAACACCATGATTGGGCCATTTTTAAACTTATTTCCTGAATTTTTTCCTGGCTGATGATGTCATTTATCTCACCATTTATTGCCAGCTCTGCTTCTTCAATTGTGACATCAAATTGACTGGAAATCTCTTCTAAAATTTGATTTGTGCCAGATACAGTATCCCGCATCATTAATGATGTATTCGCTTTTAATATATTTAATGATGTTTTTGATGCACCAACATCAACCAGCAATATTATTTTTTCCTGACTTTCATATGGAAGCATTTCATAGGCATTTTGAAGTGAAAAGGTGTCAACATCAATTATCCTTGGATTAAGCCCGGCCATATGAATTAAATCAATATATTCCGTCACTATATCCTTTTTGACCGCAACCAAAAGCACATTCATCTGATCAGGGGAAAACTCACTTTCTCCCAGAATTTGATAGTCGATATTAACGTCGTCAATATCATAAGGGATATATTGTTCTGCTTCAGAGTATATTGTATCTTGAAGCTCTTTCTCAGGTCTTGTCAATGTATTAATTGTTTTTATGACGACAGAATGGCCGCCGGTTGAGATAGCTACATTTTTCTCACGGATTTTTTGCGATTTAAAGAGAGTCCGAATATCGTTGGCAAGACCCTCCATATCAACGATCCTGCCTTCAACAATGGTACCCACTGCGATTCGGGCCATGCCAAATTTATGTAAGACATGCCCTTTCCCAGTTATTTTGAGCTCGGCGACTTTAATAAAAGAAGAGCCGATGTCCAGACCCACAAGATGATCTTTTTTTCCAAATATCATATGCTTCCACAATAATAGGTAAAGCCAACGCCAATTAATATTTACGGCAACCATCTTTTATATTGATATGTACAATCAATATTACTATACTTTGATATGATATTGCTGTAAAGTCAAGAACTATCATGTTTTTTGCTATTATTAACAAAGAAAAAAGAAAATTATCAAATTTAAAAACCCAAAAAATTGTAGAATAAATGTTAAAAAAATCCAATAATTTAAAAGGCGTCAAACCATTTCGACTGGTTAAATTCTTTACCTTTTCCTCTCTTATAATTATGTTTACCGCAACCATTGTTATCTCAGCGTTGAATGCACACTGGGTTAGAAATATCCTTTTGGAAAAAAATAAAGAATATGCATCTCTCCTTGTTGAGAACCTCAACCATCAGATCTTTTCTAGATTTATGGTTCCTATAGTAATTGGCCAAAAGAAAGAAATCCGATTAAGAGATAAAGAACAATACCTTCTTATGGATAATGTTGTCCGATCAACGCTGCATAGTTTTAATGTTGAGATGGTGACTATTTATGGTAAGGACAACATTGTATCTTACAGTTTTGATGAGAGTATAATAGGTCAGGAAAATGCCGGTGGCGTCCATTATGAAAAAGCGATGAAAAAAGAAGCTACATCTAGACTCGTCCAGCAAGGTAGTTTTCTGGAACTACTATTTTGGTTTCCTCAGGAAACAAAAATCACTACATTTGCACCGATAAGGGCTGAAAAAAAAGTATTACCTAAATTTGCAGGACCTGTTTCAGGTGTTGTTGAAATCATTCAGGATGTCTCTGATGATTACAAAAAAGTATTTAAAATTCAAGGCCTTATAGTTGGATCTTGTTCGGTTGTTATGGGAATACTATTTATAGTCCTTCGGTTTGTGGTTAAACACGGAGAAAAAATTATAGAACGAAGAGCTGAAGAAAGAATGAGACTCGAAGAAAAGCTGCGACAGGCGGAACACTTATCAGCCATTGGTGAAATGACTGCCGGCGTGTCACATGAAATCAGAAATCCCTTAGGAATAATTAATAGCAGCGCTCAGTTGTTGAAAAAAAAGATGGAAAAATTAGATGCTAAAAGCAGCATACCCGATATTATTGTCGAAGAGTCTGCCAGATTAAATAATATTATTACTGATTTTCTTGATTTTGCCAAACCTAAAGTCCCAGACCTTCATCCCTGTAGAATTGAGGAAATCATAGAAAAAAATATTGCGTATCTCACCCCTCAGATAGAGGATAACAATTTCAAGATTACAAAAGAAATATCAAGCCATTTACCTGAAATATTCGCTGATAGTTCGATGCTGTACCAGGCATTTTTAAATATTTTGATCAACGCCTTCCAATCATTGAAGGACAGTGGTTGTATTACCATACGAATAGCCTACGATTCTAACCACATAATTGTTAATTTTATTGACAATGGTGAAGGGATCTCAGAAGAAATTTTAAAAAAGATCTGGACGCCATTTTTCACTACAAAGGACACAGGTACAGGTTTAGGTTTAGGTATTGTAAAAAATATGATTGAAGCCCACAATGGTACAATTACAATAAAGAATATGGAAACAAATGGTGCAAATGTGGAAATTACAATTCCGGTTTAGGAGATGACTTGAATGGAAAATATCCTTATTGTCGATGATGAAAAAAATTACCCTATGATTATTGGAGAACTCCTTCAAGAAGAGGGATATACCTCCTTAACAGCTTCAAGCGGAATGGAAGCTTTGGATATTTTAAATAATGAACTCGTAGATTTGGTTTTAACGGATGTAAATATGCCTGGAATGAGCGGTATTCAATTACTCGAAAAAATTAAGGGCATCAATCCAGACATCCCGGTCATTATCATGACAGCTTATGGCAGTGTTGAAAAAGCGGTTGAGGCTATGCACAAAGGGGCATACACATTTATTCTCAAACCCTTTGAAAACCAGGCGCTTATTGCACATATTGGCAAGGCGATCTCCGTTTATAGAATCGTCCAGGAAAATGCCCTCCTCAGGAATGCGATTAGCTCAAGGTATAGCTTTGACAATATCATCGGAAAAAGCAAACCCATGCAGGAAATTTACGAAACCATTATTAAAGTTGCACCTTCAAATGCCAATTTTTTAATCGAAGGTGAAAGTGGCACAGGAAAAGAGTTGGTTGCCAAATCAATCCATTATAACAGCCCAAGAAGCAATAAGCCTCTTGTTGCTGTTAACTGCTCTGCATTTGCTGAAACCCTTTTAGAAAGTGAATTGTTTGGTCATGAAAAAGGCGCTTTCACAGGAGCAAACGCCTTGAAAAAAGGACGATTCGAGATTTCAGACAAAGGGACTCTTTTCCTTGATGAAATTGGTGAACTGCCGACTTCTCTACAGGTAAAATTATTAAGGGTCCTTCAAGAAAAAACCATTGAACGGGTTGGAGGGACAGACTCTATACCCGTTGATTTCCGACTTATTGCAGCCACAAATAAGAACCTTGAAGATGAGGTAAAAAATGGCAATTTCAGAGAGGACCTATATTACAGGCTCAATGTTGTAAAGGCTGTTCTCCCACCTCTTCGAGAGAGACCCGAGGACATTCCATTGCTCATTCAACATTTTATTGACAAATATACCTTTGAACAAAGCTCTACAGAAAAAACAATAGAAATTGCCCCGGAAGCTGTCAAAATTTTATGTGATTATCATTGGAATGGTAATGTAAGAGAACTTGAAAATATAATAGAACGATCCGTAATTTTTTGCGGTGATGATAAAATTAATCCTTCTGATCTACCCGAACAAGTCAGGCAGGCGATACCTTCTATACTAAACCTTGAGGGAATTCCAGAGGGTGTAGGCCTTGCTGAGACTCTAGTGGCTGTCGAGAAACGGATGATACAAAGAGCAATGAAGCTTTCTGGTAATGTTCAGACAAAAGCTGCGCAACTTTTAGGGATAGGAAAAAGTGGCTTAAACCAAAAGTTAAAAAAGTTCAACTTAGACAAATAGCCGGGTGAAAGCGGCCTTTTTAAGTTTATATCACTTGATTTCCTCAATTTTACTTTTTGCAATTGGCATATATATGGAATTTTCGTAGTCCATAACAATTTTTTCATACATTTTTTTGCTCTCATCTGTATTATTAGCGGCTTCATACAACATGGCCAATGAAAAACTTGCTTCATCTTTTAACAAATCTGTTTTTCCATTTTCTATTTGATGAAAATATTTCTTGGCCTCTTCAATATCTTTCCTGGCAAGGCACACATACCCCAATGATGCTAAAAGAAAATTTTCCATCAACACTTCATTTTTAAATATCTCAAGAGATTCTTGATAATATTTATAGCTTTGGTCAAATTTTGAGGCATCGTAGCATATTTGGGCAAATTTTACCTTAGCAAGCTTACCTGCAGTTGTATTTGCATACTCTGTAAAAATAGTCTGAAAATCATTTTTTGTTTCCTGATATCCTTTTTCCGAATCATTAGATTTTATGTATTTATTTAATGCCTGGCTTACCAGCAAAGTAGCCGTATTTTCAGCCTTTTTAAAACTGTACATAATTCCAGAAAAAACCACTGCTATTAATACAAAAGCACCAGCAATCAGGATTAATTGGTTCTTGTAATCTTTTGCATATTTTATAATCTTTAAAAGATTTTCCTGAAAAGGATCTACCAGTTCAAGTTCCTTTTTTCGTTCGTTTGATATACTCTGATCTGCCATTCTTTTCTTCCACCTTAAAAATATTTTTTTTATTAATAATTACCATACAAGCGTCTTATAAATCCATCCGACATCACTATCGGCATGTTCAATTTTTATCCAGTTTCCCTTTCGCGCAAGCACCTTGAATGGAACACCTTTTTCAACTGTAAACAAAATGCCGCCACTTTTAGCCGGCTTAGAACGGACATTACATTTTTCTTTTATCGTGATCACGCCCACCGTCTTACCTAAAAGGGATTTATGAAGCCAGGCCGTATCATTTTCAAAGTCCTTTATTTTATACCAGTTACCTTTCTTCTCAATTATTTGTACAGGATGGTATCGCTCAACCTGCCACAACACATCATATTTTGTTCCAGGACCTGACCGCATATTAGCAATACCAGCGTTAATAGATAGTCTTTCCTGCGCATAGAGTAAGCCAGGCAAAATCAAAGAAACTGCGACAATAGCTGCAAATATTTTAATGCCGATTTCAATATTTAAACGCTTCATAAAAAGCCTCCGTATTGTTCTTTTAACCAAACCCTAATACGATACTCGTTCAGTCCACCCAAAAAAAATATACCCCATACAACCTTAGTTGTATAGATCAAATTTAAAACCAGTCCATTTTACTAAGGTTACCTTATAATAAAGTTGCAAACATGGCACGTATAATATAATAACAACCGCCATTAAGAGTTCGAGAAGCGCATTCATACCTGAACTACTCAGCACTTTTTCCAGTCCCTCTTTTTTATCATTTCCACCACCATATAGCACACACCCATGGTACTTACAACAACCTCTTTAGCAGCAATTCCTGTAACAATTGCTACACTTGACTCTCATCCTATTCCAACCGGCTCAAAAAAATTTTTGAATAATTTTTCCTGTCTTACTAATATATAATTTAATTATCCGTTCTTTTTCTTTTTTATTGATTATCTCTTTTATTTTTTAGCGCGTATTCTTGATTTACATTGTTGAAAAATTATTTTTTCTTGCTCATACGTAATGGCTATTGGTTTTATCACTTAAAAACAAGGGTTTAAGATATTATAGAGGATTCTTTATGTCAAGGCATATGGTTACAAGGACATTGGGTGTTGTTTGGCCTGTCATAATTGTGCTCTCCAACCTCCAATCGCTTATAATTAAAAGGAAAATTTAAATATCATGAACTTTCACCGAATAATGTCTTTAGAATATTTAGATGCGTTGGCCCTGTGAAATATAACACAAGCCATTGACAAGGCCTTGTGTTATTAGTTACTTATGATTGTTTTTGAGGTAATACTTTTACTAAATTTTCAACAAAGAGTCACATGCTTTCTCAATACCTATTACAAAACCTGACTATAAAAAACCGCACCATTAATAACAGGATTGTACTCGCACCTATGGCGGGCCTTGGTCATATTGCATTAAGACAGCTCATTTCAGAATTTGGCGGTTTTGGCCTGCTTTTTACAGGAATGTGCAGCGCAAAAACAGTCCCCCATGAAAATTCCAATACTTCATTAGTGTTTAATTGGCGGCAAGAAGAACTTAAATACCTTGTCTGTCAAATTTTCGGTTCAGACCCTGATACTATGGTGCACGCTGCTCAACGAATAGAGAAAGAAAGCTTTTTCGGGGTGGATCTTAATTTCGGGTGTTCCGTGGCTGCTATTTGCAAAAAAGGATGCGGCGCTGCTCTTTTAAAACACCCGAGTCTTGCGTCAAAAATAGTGAAGTCTGTGAGAGAATCTGTATCGATCCCTGTATTTGTAAAATTTAGAACCGGATGGGATAACAATCCGCAGTTTGCTGTGGATATGGCCAAGAGATTTGAAGATGCAGGAGCTGATGCGCTTACCTTTCATCCAAGGATCGCACCTGATAGAAGAAGTCGTCCCCCACAATGGGAAGTCATTAAACTTGTCAGACAAGCCGTTACTATCCCCGTGTTTGGTAATGGAAATATTTTCCAAGCAAAGGATGGTATTAAAATGATCGATCAGACATCATGCCAAGGCCTGTCTGTCGGTAGAATGGCTGTTGCGCGGCCCTGGATTTTTGCTCAATGGACAAAAGGTTTTTCTCCAGGGGATGATATTTTTTATACCACTGCCATGAGAATGACAGTTATCCTTGAAATGCATTATGATGATCATTTCGCAGTCAAAATGTTTAAAAAATTTGCGCCTTATTTTTGTGCCAATTTCAAATTCGGCCATCAAATTTTAAAAAAGCTAATTCGTGCTCAAACCATGAAAGATATCAGACAAAACATTGATTCAATTTTTAAATTTACTCCTGAAATTCTTTCAAGGCCAAATCAAAATTTATTCTTATAAGCCAAGAATATCCAGACCTTCTTCAAGTTCAAAATAAGGCTTAAGGTTATATTTATACCCTGGGACACCAAAATAAATTGCCAGGCTTTCACCAATGGCTTTTAATCCTTCAGCCAGCTTGTCATTTTCCAGCTCATAAAATGTAATAGAATTCATACCCCCTTTCTTGCTGGCACAAACATAGGGTCCTTTTTTGTTTAAAAACTCCGGAAGAATGGGCGCTTTAAGATATCGTTTTGCAATTTCTTTTGTGCTTTCAGGGGGATAAGTAACATTCGAAATTATAACCATCTGATTCTCCTTTTTTAAAAAATTGTAATTATTCTAACATAGTGAAAGTATGATCATATAAGCTCCTGACTGTCAAATCTTTTTAGTTTTCTTTATCAGGTAAGAATATTTTTCAGACACCATTTATTTATTGTTTACAAAAAAATCATCAAT
Organism: Desulfobacteraceae bacterium; assembly: GCA_024227235.1. GTDB lineage: Bacteria > Desulfobacterota > Desulfobacteria > Desulfobacterales > Desulfobacteraceae > Desulfobacula. The sequence continues at coordinate 36,226 of JAAEKY010000264.1, forward strand.
AATCTTCTGCTGCTTTAATTTTTTTCCATAAGCTGCAGCATTTTTCTTACCAGCGAATTCGGAAACATGAACCACGAACCATGTTTTCCCCCCCCCATTCACCATTTTAACCTTTGCATCAATTCCTTTTTTCTTTAGCGTATCAGCGTATCTCTCTGCATGGGTTTTCTTTAAATATGCAGCGACCTGGATCGTAAATGGTTTAGAAACCTGAATTTGTATTTTTGCTTTCTCTTTTTCTATAGTTTTAGATTTAAAAAGGTGAGACATTGTACTGATCATGAAAAACACAAGCCAAATAGAAACAATTGTCAAAAGGCCTATCTTTAAATAGAATTGAGCCTTTTCATGCTCTTTTATATAGCCAAAGACTTTGCTCGCTGATAAAATAATAAAACTCAAAACAGAGCCCGTCAGGACTAATAGCCATTTCGAAAATAGAATACATCTTTGGATAAAAGATTGTAAATATTTTTTTATCTCAATCTTTTTTCGCGGCTTTCTTTCCTGCTGAATAAAGGAGACATCCTTTTGAATCGTTTCATTGGATTCATCAAGTAAGCTTTCAGTTTCCTTTGAATCCGTCTTTTCAAATACAGGTTCCTTTTTGACACGCTGATAAAGCTTTTTGGCTGTAAAATCCTTTCGTTCCAATCCAATAAAAATATTAGCCATTTGAGCGGATATCGATTTATTGGCATGATGTTCTTCAGCAAGTATAGATAGAACCTCCTGCTCAATAGAGGACACAATAGCCGATTTTTGAACCTGCTCCAGCCATAATTCTACGATATCAACATCTTCAGGATTCATTTTTAAATAAACGAGTGTCGCTAATTTGAAATGTTGATTTTCAATAGACGTGTTTAATTTAAACTTTGCAATCGCACCAGATATTTTTTGGGCTGATTTTTTAGCTGAAAATGGCCAGAGAAGAAAAGTATCATAAATCCTTAAGGCTTTAATAAAACTTTTCTCAGCTTTAGTCAAAATGCCTGACCTTTCCCAAGCCTGTCCTTCTTTAATCAGGCTCATCACCATTTTTTTAGCAATTATATCCATAAAAAAGCCCAAACCAAGAATAATAGTGATCATGGTCACAAATCCGGCTGTTATTGAATTGATTCCGGGGAAAAACCTTGTAAGACCCGGCAAAATATAAAAACAGAGGGGAATAGTAAACAACGTGGCAAGCCAGATATGTACACTGATATGTCGCAGAATCCAAATCATTGTTCTTCATCCATGCACAAAGTTTGTTCACTCTTTAATGGGACTGTTAAAACTTCTACACTCTCATTGCCCTCTTCAGGGTTGCACCCTGTTGTGGTCTCCACTGCTTCAAATCGGATATCCCCAGGGATTGGAAAATCTCTTTCAGGGTCTGATTTTAATGCTTTCATTGTAAAATCAGTCCAAATTGGTGCGGCACTTTTACCACCCGTAATCCCGGCATTGTTCATATCAATCAATTTTTTATTCTTATCAAAGCCTGTCCAAACAGATGTGCACAGGGTTGGTGTAAACCCAGTAAACCATGCGTCATTATAGCTGTTAGTCGTACCTGTTTTCCCAGCAGCAGGACGGGTAAAACCCAATTTACGGACGGATCGGCCTGATCCGCTCTCAATAACTGATTTCATCATATCCACTATTTGATACGTAATAGTGGGGTCCAACACTCTTCTTTCCTGAACAAAGTGTTCAAAAATGACCCGGCCAAATGCATCTTCAACCCGCCAAATCAGGAAAGGTTCATGCAATACCCCAAGCGTTGCAAAAACCGTATATGCTGATGCCATTTCAAAAGGGGTTACATTGGATGTTCCTAAGGCTATAGAATAAACATCTTTTAATGGACTTTGAATGCCACATGATTTGGCAACACTGGTCACTGCACCAGGACCAACATTTTCAACAATCTGGGCAGCAATTGTATTTACAGAATGGGTTAATGCCTTTTTTAATATCATATCGCCTAAAAAGGTTTTGTTAAAATTTTGTGGTTCCCAATCTTCAACGCCTTTTACCGGTATAGTAACTGGCTGGTCTGTCATGACAGTTGCCGGATGAAACCCCAGCTCTTTAAAAGCTGCATAATACAAAAAGGGTTTAAAGCCACTTCCTGTCTGCCTTCTACTTTTCATTGCCCGGTTGAATTCGCTTTTATAATAATTCCTCCCACCCACAATGGCTTTCACTGCCCCAGATCCTGTGTCAATTGAGACAAGCGCACCCTGCGGACGATCCAAATCTTCCGGTTTAATACCTATCATGGCATCGAGTCTTTCAAGACCATTTTTAATGGATTGTTTGGCATAAGATTGCAACCGTGTATCAATAGTAGAAAAAACCTTGATCCCCCCATGATAAACTACATCTTCCCCATACTTTTGGATCAGCTCATTTATCAGTGCATCCAAAAAATAGCTCCCGGTCCTTGAATCGGATTGATTGCGATGAAGTTCAGGTTTAATCAGCATGGCCTGCTGAGCTTCAAGGTCTGTTATTAATCCTACTTGTTCCATTCGTTTCAAGACAATATCACGTCTTTTTAATGCCCGGTCATAATATCGGTATGGATTATAATTTGTAGGGGATTTGGGTAACCCTGCAAGGAGTGCCGCTTCAGGCAAGTTTAAATCAAGTGCTGATTTCCCAAAAAATACTCTTGCCGCTTTTTCAACACCCTGCGCACCTGCACCAAAATGAATCTGGTTTATATAGGCATGTAAAATTTCCTGCTTTGTATTTGAGGATTCAATCTGTAAAGCGACCAGCAATTCTTTAAATTTTCTCGTATAAGTTTTTTCAAAACTAAAAAAAAGATTCTTGGCAAGCTGCTGAGTAATGGTGGATGCCCCCTGAACCCTTCCCTTTTTTATAAGCGTAATATAGAGCCCTTTTAAAGTTCTAAGCTTATTAATTCCATGATGCTCAAAGAACCTATGATCTTCTGTTGCAAGGATCGCATTGATAAAATCCTGGGACACCAGATTTAAAGGAATGGTTTTTCTCTCTCCAAGGGTGATCAACATCTGCCCATTTGAAGCAAATACCTGAGTTGAAGGGGTTTCAATAATACGGCTTAATGGAAAGGGTAATTTGGGAAGATCCGTTGCCAAATAAAATACAAGAAACATCCCTGAAAGGCATCCGGCTGAAACTAAAATCAGTCCAAAGAAAATGCAGAGACGCACACCTTTTAAAAAGAGATTCAATTTGTATCTCCTTTCAGGTTGAGGCTCAATTGCCAAACAGCCCATTCACGACCTTTGATAAAAATTATTTTTTTGCCATCCGCTTCTTCAAACTCAAATCCAAGCTTGATATAACCGTTTTCCACCTCATTCCAGATACCAATATTAATCATCTTTCCATCCTGTTTCAGCAAGATTTCCGGATTCACCATCAAATCAGGAATAATATCAGACGGCAGTTTAAAAATAGCATCAAAAAATTTTTTAGCAGGATATACGCGTCCCTGGAATCCTTCCATATCTGAAAGGTTTCCTGTGATTGGGTCTATACCATGTTCGATCTCAAAGATATCTTCTTTTTTTAGCTCAAGCTGTCTAATCACCCTGTTCTCAGAATCAATAAAATATATCTTAATCCCCCCTGTGATCCCCTCGCAAAAAATTCGATCAAGAGAACTGCCATTTAATATCCAGATCAATTGAGCCGGTTCAATTATTTTTAAGGCCACGGATTTTTCAAGGGTTAGATACAGGGTTTTAAATTGATATTTTTCTAAAGTAACCCAATCCCCTGGTAAAAGGTTTGATGCCAGATCGAAAAAAGTAGTCGCTTCATGAACATTTTGCCTGGAATCCTCTTTTTTACTGATAATCTGGTTGAGATATTCATGGGCATTTGAGGTTTGTTTTCCTGCTTCCCATATTGCGCCTGTTTCAGGACGTAACTTGTTTGTTGAGGAAAGATAGGAGCCGACAAGATTTTCAAACCAGTCAAACCTGAATTCAGAAAAAACAAATATTGCAGTTAAGATGATGACGGCTATATTTAAATAGGAGAAGGTTCTTCTTAACCACTCAGAAAAATTTTGAGGTTCATACCATTGCCGGATCATAGGAAAGCTTTGTTTACACCGTTCCTTTTAGGCGCATGGAAATATTAAAACACATGAATAGAACCCAGGATTTTAATTCGTCTTTAACGTGCGCCAATGGAAACATATTGAAATTACTGTCTATTGGTGCAACCCAGAAGACGGGTGAAAAGACAAACTGTATTGAGGATTTTATATTTTCCATGTGCCTTAAGCTCTTCTAACCAGTTTCAAAGAATCATTGTATACCGTATAAAAATTTTTATGATCCATTAAGGCACTTGATAAAAACTCTTCAAGATGCTGAATATCATCCCGATGAATGATGCTGTTCACACTGGAATGCATGGCAGCCATACCATCATTGGTCTTATAATTATTAGAAATCGAAACAAGACAGATCCTTCGTCTTAAAGACATATCGATTGTATTCATTTTTCCAATAATACCTGATATACCAATATTTCCATCAAAGGTTTCATCAACAATCACCAGGTGATAAATATGATATTCCATCCTGTTTGTCGCATCTTTGGAATTTTCTGCAGTCTCTGTATTAAGTCCCATTTGTTTGATAATCGAATAGGCTTTCTTTTTCAAATTATCTTCACCAATGAGGACGAGAGCATTCAAACGATCTCCAAATGACGACTGAAAAGACTTTTGTTTTTTTCCCTTAACCTGCTTGCTCTGGTTTGTCGCTTTGATCTGTATCTTTTCTGTACATTTGGGACATTTAAGTGTGGTGTCTTTATCTTTAGGAACTTTATGATCTGGAATATTGAGTTTAGCGTTACAATTATGGCATATCACATTCATGATTTATTCTTTTCCTTTATATCCATGATCAATTTGTAATGTATCTATCTGTGTGGTGGTCTCACCTCGAGAGCTTTTAATTGAGTCAAGACCTCTTCCGACAATATCCTTCCTTGATGCATAAGAGGATGCGATATCTTCACTAATGTTACCCTCCTCATAAAGAGAAATGATATATTCATCAAAAGAGACCATGCCCTGTGACTTACCCGCCGTGATAATATCATTAAAAGTCTTTCCCTCAGACTCCCCGTTTAAAATGGAATCTTTCACCCTTAAATTTGAGCCCATGATTTCAAAAGCTGCCACCCTTCCGCCCCCAATTTTTGGTAACAGCCTCTGGGAAACAACCCATCTAAGGGTATCTGCCAAACGAATTCTGATCTGCTTTTCCTCTTCAGTAGAAAACATACCCAAAACACGGTTAATGGTCTGTCCAGCATCTACGGTATGTAAAGTTGATAGGACAAGATGGCCTGTTTCAGCAGCAGTAAGGCCAATTTCAACGGTTTCTCTATCACGCATCTCACCAACCAGGATGACCTTTGGTGCCTGCCTTAACGCTGCTCTTAGCCCATTTGCAAAGGTATCAAAATCAGCACCTAATTCTCGTTGATTAAATGTGGATTTTTTCTGGGGGTGCTGATACTCAATCGGATCTTCAAGTGTGATGACATGAACGGATTTTGATTCATTAATTTTATCTAGCAGGGCTGCAAGGGATGTGGTTTTACCAGAGCCGGTTGCTCCTGTCACAAAAATAATCCCATTTCTTTCCTCTGCCATAGGGTGAAAAGCTTTGGGCAGGTTTAACTCTTCAATAGTGGGAATTTTTGTTTCAAGTTTTCTTAGGACAATGGAATATTTACCTGATCGTGAAAAGATATTCACCCTGAACCGTGCCTTATCCCCCAGTTGATAGGAAAGGTCACAAGATCCCTCTCGAAGAAGTGTCTCAGTCAGCTTTCGACTATTGTTAATCAAATTCAACGCAAATATTTCAGTTTGAAAGGGTGTCAGGAGTTTAAAATCCGGTTTGATATTTACTGCAATTAGTTCACTTGAGCTTTCAACTTGCAGCGGTTTTCCCGGCGTGAAGTTCAAGTCTGAAACATTGTCATGGGAGTCCAGCATTTTGTTAAGGATATGGTCAATCTGCTGTTTTTTCATGCTGTCTTCCTTTTAATTAAAAATTAAAGGGTTTTTATGCTTCTGTAAAATCAGCGGGTGGGCTTTTAAGAAACGTCCTGAATATGGACTTATTATTAGCCTTGGTATATGCTTCGTCCGGGCTAATCCATCCTTTTTGATACAAATCCATAATAGCATCATCCAGCAATTGCATCCCATATTGCTTTCCAGTTTGAATCATGGAAGCAATCTGGTGGGTTTTAGCTTCTCGGATAAGATTTCGTACAGCAGGTGTAGCAACAAGCACTTCTAAGGCTGCACATCTGCCTTTTTTATCAATCCGTTTAAATAACACCTGGGCAACAACTGCCCGAAGGCCATCAGACAATGTTGATCTTATTTGGGCCTGTTCGGTAGAGGGAAATACTTCAATAATTCTATCTACAGTTTTTGCTGCACTGGATGTATGCAAGGTTCCAAAGACCAAATGGCCTGTGGATGAAGCTTCTATGGCAAGAGAAATTGTTTCGAGATCTCTTAATTCACCCACAAGAATAATATCAGGGTCTTCACGCAATGCACCCCTCAATGCAGATGAAAACGTCTGGGTATGCAGCCCGACTTCTCTATGATTAACGATACAACTCTGACTTCGATGTACAAATTCGATAGGATCTTCAACAGTGATAATATGATCTTTTCGATTCCGGTTGGCCTGATCAATAATGGCAGCCAGGGTCGTTGATTTACCAGAACCGGTTGGACCTGTGACAAGAACTAACCCCCTTGGTAAATTAGCCAGCTTTGAAATAACAGGGGGAAGCCCCAGCTGTTCTGCAGTCAATATTTCAGATGGAATCTCACGAAAAACGGCTGAAATTCCAGCTCGCTGCATGAAATAATTTGCTCTGTACCTGGCAAGCCCCGGGATTTCATAACCAAAATCCACGTCTCCGGTTTCTTCAAAAACTTTGATCTTTTCCTGGGATGTTATTTCATATAACAGGACCCTTAACTTATCACTGGTCAAGGTTTCATATTTGATTCGTTCTAAATCACCATGAAGTCTTAATGCAGGTTGCTGGCCCGAAGCCAGATGAAGGTCAGAAGCACCCTGTTCATGCATCAGCTTAAAAAAAGCATCAATTTCAGCCATTTTCCATACCCTTTTTACTTAAATAGTTATATTGGTTCCATGGTTGAATATGGAACAAAATAAAGTATTGAATAATTAAGCTTGTTTTATAAATTTTAAAGTAGAATCGGTTTCGTCAGCAGCCTTATTTTCTTCCTTTGTCATCTCAAGCATTTTTGAATGAGATTCGAGAACGGCGCTGATTTGCATTTCAAGCTGGATTCGTTGGCGTTTCAGCTCAATAATGTCGCTATGAAGTTGTGATAGCCTTTTATGCGCTCTGTTCAATATTTTTTCTGCTTCCACTTCGGCATTGGCTATGATTACCTGTGAAGACTTTTTAGCATTTTCCTTCATCTGATCCAAAACTTTCTGGGACTGGATCATGGCATTTTTCATAGAATTTTCTCTTTTTCTATAGCCTTGATTCTCCAGATTCAGGCGATGATTTTCTTCGTGAAGATTTTGAATGGAACGATTCAGATTGTCGAGTTCTCTTGATACATCCTCAAGAAAATAATCCACTTCCTGAACATCGAACCCTCTAAATCTTGTAGTGAACTCTTTTTGTTTAACAACCAACGGCGTTATACCCATAAGAATACCTCACTATAAATTATGCTAAAGTGTGAGCCAACCCGTGAAGGCTGTTCACAACAAACGTCTGAAGAAAAATAATTGCTAAAATCACAATAACAGGAGAAAGATCCAACCCACCAAAGTTCACGGGTAATCGTTTCCTGATTTGATAAAAAACGGGTTCTGTTGCGTTATTAATAAACCTTACAATGGGGTTATACGGATCAGGGCTTACCCATGATAAAACAGCTCCGGCAACAACGATCCACATATAAAATGTCAGTCCATAATCCAAGACAACGGCAACAGCTTTAAAAAAATTGGCCAATATGAACATTTATAGTACCTTTTTTACATATTTTTTTAATGTTTCACCTTCCTGATTAACTACGGATAGTGCGAAAAGTCAAGTTTTTTTGAATGTTTAGGCTGATTATTTATTTCGTTACAGCGGCTATCATCCGAGAGTGAATATTGTAATAATGGTTTAACCATTCCAAATCAACACCTATATCACGGGTTATTTATATACTTAAACCTTGAAATATGATATTTAACGGGGCAATTAAAAGAGTACAATAATAGGGTTTGTAAGTTTAATTAAAAAATAAAAGGATATTTTAGCTTAAGGAGTAACAAAATGGGGCAAATCCATCTAAAGGAAATCAAATCCATCTCTTATGAAAAATCAGAAGTAAAAAAAGGCTATACTGATCAATCACTTCGCATAAATTTAGATTCAAATGATATTATCATCAACCCTATTGAAGACAAGATTAAAGATAAATTTATCGGCGGGAAAGGATATGATCTCTGGTTGATGTGGAATAATGTTAATGGAGATACCAAATGGAATGATCCTGAAAATACTGTTTGCATTTCTTCTGGACCCCTGGGTGGAACACCGGGTTATCCGGGGGGTGGGAAAAGTATTGTAACGGCTATTTCTCCGTTGACTGGCGCTCCCATTGATTCAAACGTGGGCGGATATTTTGGTCCTTATAAAAAATTTTCCGGCTTTGATGTCATTCAGATTGACGGCAAATCAAACAAAGACATAGTGATTCTTATTGATGGGATTGAAAATACAATCAAACTATTCAATGTAAAGAACCTTCCAGAAGATTCTTATGAACTTTCAGATGTTTTAACCCGACATTTTGATGAAACTAAACCTGTCAATGTTTCTGTTGTAACAGCAGGTCCGGGCGCAGAACATACTTATTTTGGATGTCTGAACTTTTCATGGTGGGATGCCGGACGAAAAATGGTTCGGTATAAACAAGCCGGACGGGGGGGCATTGGAACTGTCTTTGCCAACAAAAAAGTTAAAGCTGTTGTAGCAAGGTATGGTGCTGTTTCTATGAAAACAAACAGCCCGGCTGATTTGACTGCGCTAAAAGCTGTCACCAAGACCCATGCAAAAGAAATTCATACGCTGGATCCAAAACAAAACCGGATGGCAGTTGTTGGCACCACCCATCTTGTCCCTATCATGAATGATCATGACTGTTTACCGGTTCATAACTTCAAATTTGGCTCACATCCAGAAAGTAAAGTGATCGGTGAAGAGGTGTATGAACATATCTTTGATAAAGGGTTTGATGGCTGCTGGAAAGGGTGTGCTGTTGCATGCGCTCATGGTGTAAAAGACTTTTCTCCTTTTACCGGCCCTTATAGGGGGAAAAAAGTTTTTGTAGACGGCCCTGAATATGAAACCGTTGCTGGATGCGGTTCCAACCTGGGTATTTTTGATGCCCAAACCATTCTTGAAATCAACTTTTATTGTGATGCATATGGCCTGGATACTATTTCTGTAGGGACTTCCCTTGGATTCGTCATGGAATGCTTTGAAAATCATCAGATTACAATCGACCATACCGGTGGAATGGATTTGAGCTTTGGCAGCCGGTTTAATGCCTTAGAAATCATTCATCAAATGGCAAGAGGAGAAGGATTCGGTTCAATTGTCGGCAAAGGTATTCGGAAAATGAAAGCTATATTTGCAAAAGACTTTGGTGCAAATGCTGCCTTTATGCAGGACATAGGTATGGAATCCAAGGGCCTTGAGTTTTCTGAATATATCACAAAAGAATCTCTTGCCCAGCAGGGAGGATATGGACTTGCACTTAAAGGCCCCCAGCATGATGAGGCCTGGCTGATCTTCCTTGATATGGTTCACAATTTCATGCCGACCTTTGCAAATAAAGCCGAAGCGCTTCATTGGTTCCCCATGTTTAGGACCTGGTTCGCTCTCTGCGGTCTTTGTAAGCTACCTTGGAACGATATTGTTCCTGAAGACAATAAAAACAACCCAGAGCCTGCAAAGGTGGTTAAACATGTGGGTTGGTATGCTGATTTTTTCAGCGCGGTTACCGGTAGGAAAACAGGCCCTGAAGATCTCATTTCCATGAGCGAGGCAGTGTACAATTTCCAAAGAATTTTCAATTTAAAAATGGGCTACGGGACAAGGGAACATGATACTGTGCCCTACCGAGCGGTTGGTCCTGTGACTGTGGAAGAGTATAAATCACGCCAAAAACGATATGATGACCAATTAATAGAAAAATACAATTTGGATATCAGCGATATGACGTCTGAAGAAAAAGTTGCTTCGCTAAGGCAAAAAAGAGAAGAACAATATGAGGTTCTTAAAGATGCGGTGTATGAACGACGAGGATGGACTCAAAATGGAATTCCAACCATAGAAACCGTTAAACGCCTCGGCATTGATTTTCCGGAAGTGTTGGAAGTATTGAAAAAAAACGGGGTTGAATAAACCATGATCGAGGTGGATGAAAAACAAATTGAATGGTCTGAAAACATGACCATTGCCTCGCTTTTAGAGACCCTCGACAATAGTGAATTCTGCTCAGTTGTCCGTATAAACGGCAAACTTTTTTCAAGCCCACTGTTTGCTGAAACAATGATTTCGGACAACTCTAAAATTCAACTACTGCCTCTGGTTGCAGGCGGGTAATATCGTTTATTATCAAATTTAACTTCCCAAATAGCTGTCTGTCTGTTAAAAACCATTTGTAACACTCAGGCAGCTAACATTTTAACCCATTAAAGAAAGTAACATTTGAAACAATTTTTTTTATTTCTGAAAACACTTTTTAGCAAAAAGGGACCTGCTGAAATACCTTCTGCATCGCCATCACCTCCTCCTCCGGAATCACATTTTGCATCGTCATCATCTCCTCCCAAAACGGTTATAAAGAAAAAACAGCCGTCTAAACCTAAGAAAAAAAGATGGTCTATCAATAATTTTCCAGTAGAACCCAAGGAAGGGGAAACAAGGTTTCATGATTTTAAACTCCCGTTAAGCATCATGCATGCCATTGCAGATTTAAAGTTCAACTATTGCACTCCGATCCAGGCAAAGTTGCTGTCCCACACACTTGAAGGAAAAGATGCCACTGCCAAGGCGCAGACGGGTACGGGAAAAAGTGCCAGCTTTATTATCACCATTATCGCAGCATTTATAAAAAAAGCGTTTAAAAACAGGAAAGGAGCCCCTAGAGCATTAATACTTGCCCCAACCAGAGAATTGGTTTACCAAATTGAAAAGGACTTCAAGGATCTTGCAAAATATACCAATTTGAGAATTATTTCAATTTTTGGTGGAACCGGATATCATAAGCAGCAGACCCAACTTAAGGCACGCCCGGTTGATGTTATTGTTGCCACCCCCGGACGTCTTATAGATTTCATGAATAAAAGATTAATTAATCCTTCCAAGGTGGAAATAGTTGTCCTTGATGAAGCAGATCGTATGCTTGATATGGGTTTTATTCCAGATGTCCGTAGAATCATTCTAAAGACACCCCACAAAAAAAATCGACAAACCCTGTTTTTTTCAGCAACCTTAACTTCAGACGTCCTGAGATTGGCTGAAAGCTGGACAACTCAAAATGCTGTTCAAATTGAAATCGCTTCTGATCAGGCGGCAGCTGACAGTATTCATCAGATTGTTTATATAACAACCGAAGAAGACAAATTTAAGCATGTCTATAACCTGATCAACAATGAACAATTAAAACGTGTGATTCTGTTTGTAAACCGTAAAGATACTGCAAGAAACTTATCAGAAAAACTAGATAGGTACGGCCAGAAATGCAGTGTGCTTTCAGGCGATATTTCCCAGGACAAACGGTTTAAGGTCCTAAATAATTTCAAAAACGGTAGAATCAATATTTTGGTGGCAACAGATGTGGCTGCCCGTGGACTGCATATCGAAAATATCAGTCATGTTGTCAACTATGATTTGCCGCATGAGCCAGAGCATTACATCCATAGAATAGGCAGAACCGGACGAGCGGGTGCAACCGGTATTTCTATCAGCTTTGCCGATGAAATGAGTTCATTTTTTATTCCAAAGATAGAAGAAGTACTTGGAAATAAAATAGAATGTGAATATCCGTCTGAAGAATTGGACAAACCACTTCCCAAGCCCAAAAAAAAATATCATAAAAAAAAGCCTGCGTATAAGAAAAGAAAACCATTCAAAGGTAAACGAAAACCCAGGTCTAAAAACTTCAAGAAAAATCATCGGCAATAGATTCTTTTTCAGTAATTATAAATGAATAGCTATTGTAGTGTCTGACCAAAAACCTGAAAATTTTCTACCCTTTCCAGTGGGAGGTCGATTATGGTACTGGAGCGTTATGGCGCTTCGCTTAAAAATCCATGATGACTAAAGCGGTTAAACCGCCAAAGTATTTGAGGGAAGAATGACTGAGTTTTTGACGGTATGCAAAGGAAATCCTATCATTTGTTACAATGCCTATCCTGCGTACAAAAGGCAATCAGCCTGTAACAGGTTATGCAAAATTTCTTATCGCAAATACCCAGTATTGGATATCCTTTCTTGACACATACTCATTATTCAGTGTAAAAATACATGCTTAATTAATCAGTAATTTACATTAAAGGAGTTAACCTAACATATGTTTGGTCTTGGAATGCCTGAAATTTTACTAATTCTGGCTATCGCACTCATTGTCATAGGACCTAAAAAGTTGCCGGATCTGGCTAAAACACTGGGCCGAGCTATGGGAGAATTCAAACGATCTGCCCAGGATTTTAAACGCAGCTTAGATGTAGAAACCACTATAAAAGATATTAAAGATGTAGCAGATCCCACAACAGATCTTAAAGATATTCTAAAAGATGCAAATAAAGAAGAGGACTCTACCGAACCCGATGCAGAATTTACCCGTCCAGTGGATACAGATGAAAAAGTTTCTGGCAACGATGAGGATAATACTCCAGTAGACACAGAACCAGATGGTTCTGATAATATATCTGAAAAAAAGAAAAATGATAAAAAATAATGAGTACTAAAGAAAAAAGCCCTTTTACAGAACATTTGGGTGAACTCAGAGATCGATTAGTCCGTTCTTTTATTGCGGTGGGTGTAGGCTTTGTTGTTGCTTATTTTTTCAAAGAAAAATTGTTTGAAATTCTGGTAGCCCCTCTCGTCATTGCCATGGGTGACAATGCAAACACAAAAATGATTTTCACAGGACTTCCTGAAGCCTTTTTCACCTATCTTAAAGTATCTTTACTCACTGGAATCATAGTTGCCACCCCTGTACTTTTTTATGAATTCTGGATGTTCATATCCCCTGGCCTCTACAGAACTGAAAAAAAATATTTCTTGCCTATTGTATTTTTGTCTGTTTTCTTTTTTGCAATTGGTTCCTCTTTTGGATATTTTATTGTTTTCCCCTATGGTTTTAAATTCTTTTTAGGCTTTGCAACAGACACTATCCATGCCATGCCATCAATGAAGGAGTACCTTGGTTTTGCTTCAAAAATGCTTTTGGCGTTTGGATTTGTATTTGAATTACCGTTGGTATTAACGTTTATGGCCAGGATGGGGCTTGTTACAGTTCCCTTTTTAAAAAAGAATAGAAAGTATGCTCTTCTGCTCTTTTTTGTGGGTGCAGCACTGATCACACCACCTGATGTGGTTACTCAAATCATGATGGCTATGCCATTAATGGTGCTTTATGAAATCAGTATTATCGGTGCCAAAATTTTCGGCAAAAAGAAGGCTGATGAAATTGATGATGAAATTGATGAAACACCGGAAACGCAAGGAGTTGACCCGGAGACTAAATCCGAGGAATAAGCATAGATCTTTCCACGGTTTTTAGTGTTGACTTTTTGATACGCATAGGTGTAAAAAACTTAAGGATTTTTAGGAAACAACTGATGGTATGGAAATACTCTCAGTATAAAGGCAAAATAAATAGTTAATTATTAAAGGAGCGAAATCAATTATGAACAAAAAATTGCTGACTCTGCTTTTAACTGCTGGTGTTGCTGTAATTTTCTTTGCGACAGGTCTCCAAGCTGGAACTGATGTACCTGACACAATCACAATGGATTACAACAACTACAAAAAGCGTAAAAAAGCACCACCAAAATTTAAATTTGCTATACTGTCCCACAAGAAACATGCTGAAGAATACAAAATTTCCTGTGGTGACTGTCATCATGACAAGGACAACAAACCTTTAGATCTTAAACCGGGTGATGCTGTCCAGAAATGTGTTGAATGTCATACAAAACTGGCAAAACCTAAAAAAGGGACCAAAAAAGAGAAAAAAGACATTATGATTCTTGAAAATGCCATGCATGGGAATTGCGTTGGTTGCCACAAAGATATCAATAAAAAAGCTGGCGATAAAAAAGGGATGAAGGGACCTGCTCCTGCTTCCTGTGGCAAATGCCATGTTAAGATTAAAAAGTAAAAATTATCGTTTTCTAAATTAGACAATTCTTTAAAATTTAAAGAGGTTTTCCATTCATTTGGAAGACCTCTTTTTTATTATATAGTGGCTGACCAAAAACCCTGTGTCTGGGCGGCTCGTAGAGGAGCAAAGCTCACAAGATTGCCATATGCATCCTGAAACCGGAGTGTACTACTGTACATGAGGCCCGATTTATAATTTGGCAGGATTTTGCGGCAATGCCGCAGCTGGGTGAGTTTTCGTTCAAACACTATATAGCAGTTTTATAAGGAAGCTTTATAGGCTTTTGCTTTTTTGATCAAAGATGGTGCCCAGGAAGGTGCACCAAGAGCGTGAATGTGCGTGTAAGTCCCAAATGTGTTTCGTTTAAAAAAACCATCCTTTTTATCAAGGATACCCTTTCCTCTTTCCATTCCAAATGCCATTTCATTATCCTGATAGTCAATATTTAAAATACTGGAATATCTGAATTCATGGCCTCTTAAAGTTTCACCGGCCTTAAAAAACGGGTTTTCATTAACCACTTCAACCTTTGTGTAGCCATGTCCCTGAGGCCGTTTAGAAAGCCCAAATTTAATAGGTAGAATCCCTGACATGGGATAATTCGTATGGTTCAATCGTATGCTTTGACCTAAAAAGATTAGTCCACCACATTCAGCGTAAATAGGAAGTCCCTTTTGAGATAATTTCTTTAATTCTTTCCTAAAGTCTTCATTCTTTGCGAGTTGTGGTGCATGGGTTTCAGGGAATCCTCCTCCCATATAGATCGCATGAACCTTCGGTATCACTTTTTCATTTAAAGGGCTTATAAAAATAATATTAGCGCCTAAATCCTCTAAAGCATCAATATTATCGGGATAATAAAACTGAAATGCTGAGTCTCTTATAATTCCAATGGTAACAGGTTCAGGTTTCGTTTGATTTTTTTGGATAGAATCAATTTGTGCCATGTCTTCCAGATGACTATCATGGTTGTTGGTTTTAACAACTTTATAGAGGGCGTCCAAATCGATATTGTCATTGGCCACTTTTATAGCTGCACTAATGGCCTTATCAGAAAAAGTATGTTCCTCAGATGTCACCAATCCCATGTGCCTTTCGGGAAAATCTGCGGCTTTTAATTTTGGAACTGATCCAAATACCGGAATATTACAAAACTTTTCTATATTTGCCCTGACCTTCCCTTCATGTCTTTTTCCGGCGACCCGGTTAAGAATAACGCCACAAATATTTGTATCAGGATCAAAATGCATACATCCCATCAGCAAAGCGGCCATTGTGCGGGTACTTTTGGTACAATCCAGCACCAATAAAACCGGTAAATCTAAAAGCTTTGCCAACTCTGATGTTGAAGTTGACCCGTCTGTATCAATCCCATCATAAAGGCCACGATTGCCTTCAACAACACTGATGTCACTATTTTTTGAATTATGAGTGTAAGATTGTTTTACAACAGAAGGGGCACATAAAAATGTGTCAAGGTTATAACAAGGACGCCCGGCTGCCTTTGAAAGCCAGCCGGCGTCAATATAGTCAGGTCCCTTTTTGAAAGGTGAGACCTTAAAGCCTTTTTCTTTCCATGCAGCTGTGATTCCTAAAGAGATAATTGTCTTACCGGATCCACCGCTAAGGCCTGCAACCACTATTCCCGGTACTTTTTTTCTGACCTTTGGCATGGAAACTAAAACGCTAAATGCTTCTTAGTCTTCTTTTTCAGAAGAATGCTGGATACCAGAGCCTTTAAGGCCATACATGGTTGTACTTCCTGAAGACCAGTATTCAAGCACTTCATCTTGAACCAATTTATTAACAACTTTTTTAATCATCCTGGGTTTATCATCCGGGAAAAGCTTATAAAAATCTTTAAAATAAAATTTTGTTTTGCTTTTGGATTTTTTTGTCATCCAGGCTACGACTGCTTCTTTTGCAGCTTCTTTATCATCAAGAAGATCACTCATTGTCATACTCCTTTGAAATGAAATATATGAGCCGGAGT
>JAAEKY010000265.1 GCA_024227235.1 Desulfobacteraceae bacterium
CTCATCATATCGATCGATATAACCTTTAAATGTCTTGTCTGAACCCCCCTAAATTTTTGCTGATTGTCTCGAGGTGATTTTTTTCTTCTCTAACCCGGATATTTCATAACCTAAAGGTCAGACCCGAAACGAGTTTGCCTCATCGTCAAGACATCAGGCTGTGAAGCTGTAGTTGCTTTACTGCGAACAGCCTGTAACGCAGGAGATGAGGTGAAGTCGTTTTGCCCGAAGGGTGGCATTTCCAATATTATTAGTTATTATTAGTTATTATTAGTTATTATTTCCTATAATTGATAAGAATGCGCATAATTTAAAACAGTTATTGACAATTACTAACAATAATAATATATCAGGTTGATTCGATAGCTCATGTAATGATTGGCATCTATGCGAAAAACATACCTGCCAGGCGGAGGAATATAAAATTGACTTAGAGGAGATTATGGGAATGGAAAAGCGTGCATTGTTTTATTTGATTCTTTTATTGGTAATGTCTGTCAATCCGCTGATAGCAAAAAAAAGCCATTCCAGCCAGGTTTTTGACCTGGGAGAGGTTGTCGTAACCGAACAAGCTGGAGAAACTGTCCAAACAGCCACAATAAATGAAATATCTATTGACGATATTAAAATGCAAGGAGTCCAGACAGTTGCCCAGGCTCTTGAATTAACCCCAGGTGTAAATATCAGAATCGGCAACAAAGGCCAGTCCGATATTAAATTAAGGGGATTTGATCAAAATAATGTAAAAATTCTTATAGACGGCGTTCCTTCCCGTTCATCCTACTTTAGTTATATTGATCTGGGACAAATCCCTATAGATTCTGTTGCAAAAATAAAAATAATCAAAGGTGCTTCATCAGTATTATACGGTTCAAACACCATGGGTGGTGTAATCAATATTATAACAAAAAAAGGGGGCAAAAAGCCCCATACCAGCCTTACAACATCCTTTGGACAAAATGATACCCAGAATTATATTTTTAATCATGGCGCCAGTAGCAGTAAAATTAACTACTGGGTTACTGCAAGCCATAGAAAAAGTGATGGCTATGAACTTTCCAGTGATTTTAATCCAGACAATCCAAAAACCGGCCTGGGAACTGATTATAATGAAGATGGTGGAATCAGGGATTTAAGCTATTATACAAAAAACACGCTCAGTGCAAAGCTTGGATATGAGTATGATAAATCAGAACTCTATTTATCATTTGATTACCACGACAATAAGAAAGGCTGCCCTACAGAAAGAAGCCGTTACTGGGAATATAATAACTGGAATCAATGGCATGTGAATCTGGTGGGGAAACAAGATATTACACAGGTATTGAGTATGAAAGCCAGGGCCTACTATATCAAGCATGATGATACTCTTGAAGATATAAGCTGGGATGCAGACCATACTACTGGTAGAAAATGGTTTGAAAAAAGCTCCTGGGATGATTATACCTCGGGCGGTGAAGTGCACGCATTCTTAGATTTTGGAAAGCTGAGTTTTATAAAAATGGGTATCAGCTATGTAAAGGATAACCATATCAGCTTTGATTATTACGATGCTGACACTTTCCCTGTCACCAAGGGATGGGCATCTGTGGGGATGCAGCCTGAAAAAGAGTATGAAATGGATACCTGGTCATACGGCATTGAAGATGAAATACTTCTCTTGGACAACAGGCTGACATTAAAGGCTGGTGTGAGCTATGATGTTCTTGACCCAATTAAAGCCACAGAAAATGAAGATCGCAATAAAACAAGTGTCTGGAATCCACAGGCTGGAATCGCTTTTAATGTAACAAAAGATCTCAGTATTTATACATCAATCGGCAAAAAAACAAGATTTCCTACAATGGGAGAATTGTACAGTACTCTTGCCGGCGGGAATTCAAGCTTGAAACCCCAGAAGACTATTGCTTATGAAGTTGGGTTAAATAATCAATTCAATAATTTTTTCAATTGCTCACTTGCCCTGTTTTTTAATGATGTGGCCGATAGAATTATGCGCAATTCAAGCAATGAGTACATAAATAAGGGAAAAACTGAAATCAAGGGGCTTGAAGCTCAAATGGGGATCACAACGCCATGGGATCTTGATCTTGGTTTTACCTATACCTGGCTTGCTTCAAAAGATCAAAGTGACGCCGGTGAAACATGGCTGGATTCAGAGTATTTGCCTGAGCATAAAGCAGTCTTTGATGCAAGATATGTTTTTGATTTTGGATTATCCACCTCTTTTCAGTCAATATATACAGGAGAGCAAATTGAATATGATGGATCTGATAAAGTAACTATAAATGATTTTATCATCTGCAATGTGAGGTTAAACCAAAATATTTCATTTACAAAAAAAATGACCACTGATTTTTTTGTTGAAGTAAAAAATATTTTTGATGAAAATTATGATGAAGGCAGTGATCCTGCTCCGGGGAGAAGCTTTCTTGCCGGTATAACGATTACTTTCTAAGAGAACAATTATGAAAATTAGATATCATCGTCCTGCACCTGTATTTATCTGTCTTTTAATATCGGCTTTACTCCACATCGGTTTTTCGCCGCAGTCCAAAGCAGATTCAAGACGTGAAATAACAGATATGGCAGGACGAAGGATAACAATAGATAGTGATGTAAACAGGATTGTTACATCATTTAAACCTGCAACCCTTTGTATATTGTCGCTTGGATTACAGGATAAACTTGTGGGTGTGGACACCTCTTCTCTGCGGGACAAGCTAAATTTGTCAGTGTTTCCAGGCATTGCGGATCTACCGGGTGTAGGTAGCAAAGCCATGGGGCTGAACTATGAATCCATCATGTCTCTTAGTCCTGACCTGATTATTTTGTATGCGCAGAAAGATGGAAAAGAGCTGGCCAAACAATTTGAGAAAATAAACATACCGGCAATTATAATCCTGCCGGAAAATTTTGATGGTATAAAAACGTCTCTTAAAATTATTGCCATGGCTGTAGGTGAACCTGAACGGTCATTAAATGTAGAAAAAGCCATGGATTATGTTATGGGACTGGTTGAAAAACGAGTAGCAGCAATTCCTCAAAACAGGAAAAAAACAGCTTACTTTGCGTCTCCACGGGGATTATACAGTACTGCAACCGGCAATATGCTTCAAGATGAAATGTTTACAAAAGCAGGGTTGATAAATGTTGCCCATGACCTTGAAGGATATTTTCAAGACATATCTCCTGAGCAGTTTGTAAAGTGGAATCCTGACATGGTAATCTTGTCACAGCATTCGAAATCAAAAATTATCAGAAAATTGAACAATCCTGCAATAAAAAATGTAGAAGCCATTAAAACTAAAACAGTTTACAAAAGTCCTTCTACTCTTTCACCATGGGATTTTCCTTCCCCGCTGTCTGCACTGGGAACCCTTTGGCTTGCCAACCGGGCATACCCAGAATTTTTTGATACCCTTGATTTATTAAAAGAGACAGACCGCTTTCATGTTAAAATTTTTGGTAAATCCTTAAAACAGATGAATGGCTCGCTCAATGATCAAATCTATGAAAAACCATAATACTATATTTTTTTTATTAACCGTATTGCTTGTACTGCTTTTTTTAAGCTCTCTTATGATGGGCAGACTTGAAATCAGTTTTTCACAGCTTGTTACCATTATTTTAAGCAAAATTACAGGAAAAGAGATTTCAGACACTCTTGTTACAAAATCCCTTGGCTTCTGGTGGATAAGATTTCCAAGATGTATTATGGCTGTAATTATTGGAACAGGGCTTGCTGTTTCAGGCGCTGTTTACCAGGCACTATTTCGTAATCCCCTGGTATCTCCAGACATACTTGGAGTGTCAGCAGGGTGCACATTTGGAGCAGCGCTTGGCTTAATACTGCCGGGGGACACTTTTTCACTTGTCCACATACTTGCATTTTTTTTCGGGCTTGCGGCAGTATCAATGGCAATGGGTATTGCAAGACTTATTTCAATTAAACCGATTATTGTACTTGTTCTTTCCGGAATGGTTGTTTTGTCTTTTTTTAACGCTCTTTTAATGATAGTCAAATATTTTTCCGATCCCTTTGATGAACTTCCCAGCATAATTTTCTGGATTATGGGAAGCCTTTCAAGGGTTACATGGCAGGATATATTTATCGCCCTGCCTGTTACAGGTGCAGGTATTATTTTGTTTATGCTGCTTCGTTTCAGGCTTAATATTCTCTCTCTTGGAGATATTCAGGCAAAATCTCTTGGCATGAATCCGTCTGCTTTCAGATTCATACTTATTGTTATAAGTTCATTTATTGTTGCCATGAGTGTTGCAACCTGCGGACAGATATGCTGGATAGGTCTTATCATCCCGCATATGGCAAGAACGCTGGTAGGTCCTGAGCATGAAAAAATGCTTCCTGTAACCGCACTTCTCGGTGCAATTTTTATGTTAGGTGCTGATGGTGCAGCAAGATCTATTTCTTCAGCGGAGATTCCAGTTGGGATTATTACCGCATTTGTGGGTGCTCCTGTTTTTGGATTTCTTCTTTATAAAAATCGGGGGAGTGGATGGCTGTGAAGCTTGAATGCAGATCGCTCAAGTTTAAATATGGGCAAACGGATATTTTAAATGATATATCCTTTTGTGTTGAATCAGGGTCTTTTTGCGCAATTCTGGGAAGAAACGGTTCAGGAAAAACAACCCTTCTTCATTGTCTTAATGGTGTTTTAAAACCTTGTTCAGGCAAAATTTATATAAACTCCCTTGATATAGCATCATTGAGTCAAAAAAACATTGCAAAAAAAATAAGTCTTGTACCCCAGGAGCATATCGAAATTTTCCCTTTTAAAGTGATTGATGTTGTTGTGATGGGGCGCGCTCCTTTTATTGGGATGACAAAAACTCCGGGAAAACTTGATTATAAATATGCAATGGAGGCATTACAAAATCTTAATGCGCAAAATCTTGCCAAAAAAAATTTTAACCGGATTTCAGGTGGAGAAAGACAGATCGCACTTCTTGCAATGGCCCTTGCCCAGGCAAGCAAAATCATGCTGCTGGATGAGCCAACAAATCATCTTGATTTTAATAACCAGTACCATCTTCTTGGCAGGATAAAAAATCTTTGTAAAACAAACAAGTTAAGTGTAGTTGCGTCCATGCATGATCCAAATTTGGCAATGTTTTTTGCTGATAAAGTAATCATGATTAAAAACAATCATGTAATTGCACAGGGGACTGCCCGAGAAGTAATGACAATGGCCAATATAAGTGAACTATACGATACACAGACAACACAAATAAAAATTGATGATAATAAAAGCTTTTTCCTGCCGGAAGCAAAAGCATTGGGTAAAAATTAAATCATGATAATTATTACAGGTAAAATTCATTCAGGAAAATCTACCCTTGCAATGAAGCTTGCAACACATTTAGAACAAAAAAAATTGAAGATTGCCGGAATTATAGCAAAAGGATTATGGAAAAACAGTATTCGTCATGGATTTGATCTTATTGATCTTTCTACAGGCAAACAAGTTCCATTTGCAAAACGGCAAAAGGGTTTTGATAAAAACCAGGTCACCCCGTTTAAATTTTTTGAGTCAGGATTAAAGTTTGGCTTAAAAGCCCTTGATAAGGCAAAATGCGTTAATGCTGAGATAATTTTTGTTGATGAAATCGGCAAACTTGAACTGGCAGGAGATGGATGGGCATCAAGGCTTTTTCCTCTTCTTTCCATTAAAACAGCTGTGCATATCTGGGTTGTGCGTGAAAATCTTATAGATGAAGTTTGCAAAAAATGGAAATTAAACAATCCAGATATAATTAATTGTAATGAAAAAAATGCGTTAACAGATTTAAAATTTTTATGCTGTTAACAAAGGAAAATCATATGACAGAATCAATTGCTTTTTATACTTATACCAGCGTGTTTATAGTTTTTTTTCTGGCATGCCTGCTGTTCTTTTTAAAAAAAACAAGCTTGTCAAAACTTGCAGGATTTCTTGGATGTTTTTTGGGCGGCGCAGGAATTTTGGTCATGATGATACTGGAAAAAAGGCCGCCGTTGTTTGGACCCTTTGAGTGTACGATTTATATAGTCTTTATACTCAGCCTTCTTGTTGTATTGCCAAAACATGCTTTGCTGTCAAATTTATCAAAGGATAATATTCCCGGCCTGACTTATATTATCATCCTGTTGATTCTGTCGATCCAGATAATGAGACCTGCCCCCTTAACATTTGATAAGGATTTTTACATGTATGATATTTTAAAGGTTCTTGTCTTTTTTAACTTTAGATTAATTGCTGCAGCTTTATTTATTTATGCTGCAATCATTATGAATAGCTATTTTTTGAGTAAAGCCCGAATGAAAGATCATGAAAAGGAAATGTTGTTAAAAAATACAAGCAATTTCTTATTAACAGGAATTGCAGTGTATCTGATCAGCGAGCTGTCAGGATCAATGTGGTGTCTTTCCTGGTTCGGTGATACATGGATGTGGAATAAGGGATTTTTTAAAGCTGCAATTATCTTTCTGCTTGTAATGGCAGTGTTTCATCTGCCTAATTCCTATTCAAAATCTTATAAAACCAAAGCTGTTTTATCTTCTCTCCCTGCTATATTTACTTTGTGGATGGTTTTGTTTTATTGATGCCGCCAAAATATAAGGAGTAATAATTATGATTCGCACCTTGTCTTCTATCAAGCTTACATTTGTTCTTTTATTCATTCTTATTTTTTTGATGAGTACAGGCGTATTTCTTGTCCGGATTGATGGATATAAAGAAGCTATATTTCTAATGAGTGAAGTTCTTGTTTATGATTTTTTTAAAGCCCACTGGAAAGATAATATTGTGCTGTTGATCTGGGTTTTGTCAATATGTGCAACTGCTGGCCTGCTTATTATAAACACTGTTTTCTGTAGCTTTACACATCAGTTAAA
>JAAEKY010000266.1 GCA_024227235.1 Desulfobacteraceae bacterium
AAGTTAATCAAATTCGCAATTACCTTACAGAGCCCATGGGACGATTTTCGATACTCTGCTGCAGTAAGAAACCAAACGAGGCTGCCCATATAAAACGTAATACTGTATATAGCCAAGATGGAACTGTAATTCTATTTGTAACGCCAGCTGAACTTGAAGAAATGCTGTATATCAAGGAGCGCGGTGAAGACCCGTCAGACCTTATCATTGATATGTTGGAATGGTTTTATCTACAACATGAGTAAAAAACATACAGCAAAAGCGCTAACAAGGCGCTTGCAGCCGACGCAAAAAACCGCGCGGCTGAAGCGCAACGTTAATGATATTGTTGCTTCTATGGGAGATATTTGAAATGAGCCAAATCAAACGAAAATTTTTCCTTTTAAATTTTTCCTTATTATTTCTGTCTATTTTTTTATTTATAAACTGTGCAAGTTCGGAACTGGTAAGATTTGAAAAAAATACTAAAACAATGTCCGATGCTGATCTTTTAAATTGCTATTATGGAATTAATGAAAGAATTAAAGATATTGACAATGGTATTAAAAACGAAGACCGTTCAGATATTTCTGAAAATCGAGATATCATTTCCCACCAAACTTATTTTATAGGAGGGGAGATATATGGCTTAATGCAGAAAGAAAAATTAGTATTAGAAGAGCTGAATAAACGAAACATAAATCCATAGATTTCGAAAAAATTTCTGATCCGGGTTCGAAGAATTAGAGAGAATTCATAATGAAAAAGAAGGAAGATAAAGAAACAAGGTATTATATCGACCTGGATTTGAGAACACGGAAAATCCTTAATTGGGATTATGGTCAAAGAAATAAGTTGGTACAGAAATTGGAAAACCCAGCACACCAAAGAGTTTTCATAACAAAAGGACAATACAACAAGCTTGAGCAAAGGAATCAGGAGTTCAAAAACAAGGCAGCAAATCAAAAAACAAGTGGGTGCGATAAATAAGTATAAAATGCATATTATTAGCTAATCGGGGTAGGGGGGCAGAGCTTTTAATTGAGAGGTGAAATATATGCCATTTACACCTCCTTGATTTTTGCCATAATAAGTATTGTTGAAATCACTGTTTCCTGTACGAATCCGTGTGACTCCCTCATTTACAGAAACTGAAATTGTAATATTGGCCTAAAAGACAGGAACTTGCTTAATACACAGGCGAATATGTCAATAATGATGCTGCCAAATGATATTGTAAAGCGCGATGCTATGAGAGCGAATACGCCCATGCCCATATCGTCTGATCCCGAAAAACAGCTATTTAGCGATGTTTGCTACTCTTTTCTTAACTCATACAAGATGCTGACTGGCTCGACAAGTTGACACTCAATTACTCCTTTGACATACTTGCTTGCGAAAAAAGCAAGCTCATATATTTTATCGGATCAATTTTTCTTTGAATTCTATGGCGGCGTGCTGGCGCCATAACTTATAAGCAAAATGGATAAAGACAACATCACGGCTGACGCTTTACACCGCTTTCACCCGCTGATTGCCCGGTGGTTCCGTGACCAATATAAAAGCCCCACCGATATTCAGCAGCAGGCGTGGCAGCAAATTCAAAGCGGTCAGCATGTGCTGGTCACCGCGCCCACCGGCAGCGGTAAGACCCTGACAGCTTTCTTGTGGGCCATCAATCAACTGGTCAGCGGCAAACTGGCTGCGGGCCACACCCGGGTGTTGTACGTCTCGCCGCTCAAGGCCTTGAACAACGATATTCAACGCAACCTGCTGCAACCCCTGGAT